>JBEBBB010000306.1:0-3018 GCA_041158605.1 Pseudomonadota bacterium | reverse complement strand
CTGGCTGTAAACGATGGCGGCGCGGTCGGGGCGTTTGCCGCCCACATCGCCGGGCGTGTAAGCGTCGTCGCTGCGGATCTTCCGGTCGGCGGTGTACCGGTTGATCATGGAATCCATGTTCCCGGCGGTCACGCCCCAGAACAGGTTGGGCTTGCCCAGCACGCGGAACGGGTCGGCGCTTTGCCAGTCGGGCTGGGCGATGATGCCCACTCGAAAGCCCTGGTTTTCCAGCATGCGGCCGATCACGGCCATGCCGAAGCTGGGGTGGTCCACATAGGCGTCACCCGTCACCAAAATGATGTCGCAGCTGTCCCAGCCCAGTTTGTCCATTTCGGCCCGGCTCATGGGCAAAAACGGGGCCGTGCCAAAACGGGCTGCCCAGTACTTGCGGTAGCTGTTCAGCGGCTTGGCGGCGCGGGGGAAAAGGGAGACATCGACAGGGGCGTTCATCCTTGGAGTGTACGTTTTCACCCGTTCCCCAGGGGCGGCAAGGGCCATCGCCACAGCCCAGTGGCCATGAAAAAAGCGCCTGGGCTTGCCGCACAGGCGCTTTCAAAACAGAAGCTCAAAACCCCCACGCATCAAGCGGTAGAGGCCAAAATGCCTCAAGCTTTGGATTGGGCGTAGGTGGCCATGCCATCGGTGATTTCTTTGTGGGCTTCGGGAATGCCCACCCAGCCATTGACCTTGACCCACTTGCCGGGCTCCAGGTCTTTGTAGTGCTCAAAGAAGTGGGCAATGTTTTTCAACACCAGGGGGTTCACATCGTCCATGGTGTTGATGTGGTCGTAGAAGGGCAGGATTTTTTTGGTGGGCACGGCCAACAGCTTGGCGTCTTCACCGCCTTCGTCGGTCATTTTGAACATGCCAATGGCGCGGCAAGGCACCACCACACCAGGGGGCAAGGGGAAAGGGGTGAGCACGAGCACGTCAACAGGGTCGCCGTCGCCGCTGATGGTCTGGGGGATGTAGCCGTAGTTGCAGGGGTAGTGCATGGCTGTTCCCATGAACCGGTCCACAAACAGCGCGCCCGATTCCTTGTCCACTTCGTACTTCACGGGGTCGGAATTGGCCGAAATTTCAATGATGACGTTGAACGTTTCGGGGGTTTTGGAGCCGGGGGTGACGTTGTTCAGTGACATAGGTGTCTGCAAAGGTTGATGTGAAACAGGTGAGCCGCAGGAAGGGCTGACAGGCTATTGACGCCGATTTTACTGATGGCACCCTTACTGCCACCCCCGCTATAAGATGGCAGCGGTGCGTCACAGCCCCCACGACATGAACACCCCCCCTCAAGCCACGCCCAAGCCCCCCACACCACAGCGCCTGCCGACGTTGGGGCGTGGGCTTCGCCGGGTCGCGGTGGCGTTGTTGGGATGGGGGCTGGTGGTGTCAGCGGCGGCGGTCGAGCCTGCCCCGCCCCCAGAGGCGGCCACGGCCAAACACACCCAGCTGCGCATCGTGGGCGGGCTGGCAGGGCTGCCGCAGTTCACACAGTTTGAGGAGCCCTTTTGGACCGTGGAGCTGCCCCGATTGACGCAGGGGCAGTTGAAAGCGGACATCGTGCCTTTCAACAAAGCGGGGCTGCGCAGCCACGAGGCCTTGCGCCTCATTCAACTGGGGGTGGTGCCGTTTGGCACGGTGTTGCTGTCGGGGGTGCTGACCACCGACCCCGAACTGGCGGCCCTTGACCTGGCCGGGCTCAACCCCGACATGGCGAGCTTAAAAAAATCACTCGCGGCCTTCCGACCCCATTTGGAAAAAACACTGCGCGAGCGCCACGGCATCGAGGTGTTGGCCGTTTACACCTACCCACCACAAATCACGTTTTGCACCCAGCCGTTCAAGGGCCTGCCCGACTTGGCGGGGCGGCGGGTGCGCATCAGCAACCCCACACAAGCCGACTTGTTGAGGCCTTTTGGGGCCATCGCGCTGCAAGTGGAGTTCTCAGAACTGATGGCCAACATGCGCAACGGCAACGTGGACTGCGCCATCACCGGCGGCATGTCGGGCAACGCCGTGGGCCTGCACGAGGTGGCCACCCACTTGCACACCAGCGCCACGACCTGGGGGCTCTCGGTGTTTGGAGCCAACATGGCCGCCTGGAACGCCCTGCCCGCCGCGGTGCGCACCAGCCTGAAGGTGGCCCTGCCCAAGCTGGAGGCGGCCGTCTGGGCCGACGCCGAACAGCAAATGCTGGCAGGTGTGGCCTGCAACACCGGGCACCCCAGCTGCCAAGGTGGCAAGCCCGGTCGGATGCTTGAAGTCACCCACACCCCCGCCGACGACAAAAAGCTGCGCGAGGCTTTTCGCACCAGCGTGCTGCCCGCGTGGGTGCAACGCTGCGGCGACGGCTGCGTCCCCCTGTGGAACCGGCTGATGGCGCCCAGCGCCGGTGTGCGCGCCGCTCCCTTGGCACGCACACCGTGATTTCCACACACCCCGCTTCGCCCCTGCTGCGCCGCATGCTTGCCACCCTGGGGGTGGCGGTGGGGGTGTTTGCCGTGTTGCTGGTGTCGGTGGCGCTGAGCCTGCTCAAGCACAGCGAACAACTGGCCCTGCAAGGTGGGCGCGAGCAGGTTGAACGCGTGGTCAACGTGACCGAAGGGGTGGTGAACCGCAACCTGGTGAGCGTGGACATGCTGCTGGCCGAAACCGCCGACTGGGTGCGGGAACTGCCCCTGCCCACCCCCGGCAAAACCGATGCAGATACCCGCAGCGGCCAGGGCCTGCAACGGCTGCTGAAGGCGGCACTGAACCAGAACCTGATGCTGCGCGACGTGGCTGTGCTCGACGCCGAGGGGCATGTGCTGTTCGGGGCCAAACCCACCACCCGCCGCCTGGGCCTGGCTTTGCCCGAGGGCTTCCTGGCCAAAGTGCTGGCGCAACCCTACCCATCGCTGCAAATCAGCGGCCCACAAGTCAACAGCACGGGCCCTGACCGCTCGCTCTTTTTCGCTCGGCCCGTGCAACTGCCGGGCCAGCGCCAAGCCGTGGCGCTGGCCGAGGTGCACCTGC
>JBEBBB010000305.1:0-14561 GCA_041158605.1 Pseudomonadota bacterium | reverse complement strand
CCAAGCCGGGCGCCACCACCGTGTCCCAGCGGGCCCCAACGGCTTGCCACCGGTACCGGGCCAGGTAAATTTCATCCATCCGGGCGTCGATCGCGGCCCACACGTCAGTGGTGGCACCACCCCCTTTTTGTTCGCGCTGCCACCGCGCCTCTTCGGCCACGGCCAGCAAGGTGGGCACCGGCAACACGGGCACCCCACCCGGGCGGGCCGCATACGCCAAGCCTTGCACCACCGCGCAGGCTGTGCGCAAACCGGTGAACGAGCCCGGCCCCACACCCACCGCGATGGCGTCCAGGCTGTCCAGCGCCCAACCGGCCTGGGCCAGCAGGTCCGTGATCGCCGGGATCAGCTGTGTGGACGCCTGGGGCCCACCCGGCCCCTGGTGGTGCCAACAACCGGACCCAGGCGCGCCTGGGCCAGCGGCCCCCAAGGCCACCTCCAACCGTTCGGTGCTGGTGTCCACGGCCAGCACCCTGCGCCAAGGGCGGCCCGCTGCATCTGCTTGCGTCAACATCCCCACATTATCGGCTGCACGGGATAATCACCCAGATGCACACCCACCCCCGCCGCCACACCCCCCGCGCAGCCAAGGGGCGTGCGCTGCTGGCCCTGCTCGGCGCCCTGGCGACGGGCGCCCTCCACGCAGCCGAACCACCGGTGTTGCCGGCGGATACCCTGCCCCCGGTGGTGCAAAGTGCGCTGGCCCGCGCCGGGCTGCCCGCCAGCGCGCTGGCCTGGGTGGTGGCCGACACCCGGCCGGGCGGTACGGTGTGGGCGCGCCACCGGGCCGACACCCTGGTCAACCCCGCCTCCACCATGAAGCTGGTCACCAGCTTTGCCGCGCTCGACCTGCTGGGCTCCGCCTACTCCTGGCGCACCCAGGTCTACACAGACGGCCACATCCAAGACGGTGTGCTGCAAGGCTCGCTGTACATCAAAGGCGGCGGTGACCCCCAACTGGTGACCGAGCGCCTCTGGCTGTTGGTGCGGCGGGTGCAGGGCCTGGGCATACAGCGCATACAGGGTGATGTGGTGCTGGACCGCTCGGTCTTCACACTGCCCCCCCACGACCCCGGCCAGTTCGACGGCGAACCCCTGCGCCCCTACAACGCCAGCCCCGACGGGCTGTTGGTGAACTACAAGGCACAGGTGTGGACCTTTGTGCCCGACCCGGCCGCCGGGGTCGCACGCGTGTCAGTGGAGCCCCCGCTGGCTGGCGTGGTGACCCCCGCGTCGGTGCCGTTGGGCAACGAGCCGTGTGGCGACTGGCGGAGCGCGCTCAAAGCGCAGTGGGGCGACGCCTTGCGCCCGGTGTTCAGAGGCACCTACCCCAGCGCTTGTGGCGAGCGGCAGTGGCCCATCGCCCACCCTGAGCCCGACCGGTACGCGGCACGGGCCGTGGCGGGCATGTGGTCGGCGGTGGGGGGGCAGTTGGCCGGGGGGGTGCGCGACGGTGCGGTGCCACCTCAAGCCACCCTGCGCTTCGGACTGGAATCCCCGCCGCTGGCCGAGGTGGTGCGGGGTGTGAACAAGTACAGCAACAACGTGATGGCCCAACACCTGTTGCTGTCCTTGGGCCTGGCCAACAGCCCCACAGGGTTTGAGCCGGCCCGACAGGTGCTGGCCACCTGGTGGCCGCAACGCATGGGGGCGGACGTGCCCCTGCCCGTGGTGGACAATGGCGCAGGCCTGAGCCGCCAAGCCCGCACCACGGCCATGGCCCTGACCCGGCTGCTGCAAGTGGCCTACGGTTCGGGTTTGATGCCCGACTTGATGGCCTCACTGCCCTTGTCGGGGCAAGACGGCACCCTGCGCCGCTCCCGGACCGCGACCGGTGTGGCCCACCTCAAAACTGGCAGCTTGAACGACGTGATGGCGCTGGCGGGTTACGTGCACGCCAGCGATGGGCAAAGGCGGGTGTTTGTCGCCATCGTGAACCACCCCGACGCGCGGGCGGCTCGACCGGTGATGGACACCTTGTTGCAATGGGCCAACCCGGGTTGACTCAAGAGGGCGGCTCAACGGCCGTGCGGTCGCCACCCTCCACCTGCGCGCTGGACAACGCTGCCAAGGCCCCCGCCACCAGGGCATGGGCCCGCTCGCGGGGCGGATCACTCACATCGGGCCACAGGCTGTGCAAGCCCAAAGACATGGGCCCCGCCACACCGGACTGCCGTACGTCTTCGGCGACCACCACCGCTCCACCAATGTCGGTGTCGGGCAACACCAGCACCAAGCGGTTGTCACCCCAAGCCCCCACCACATCGTGGGTGCGCAAACGGGACACCAAGGCGGGCCCCAGCACCTGTGCCAGAGGTGGGGCACCGGGCGGAACGGTGTCAAGCGCTAGCGCCACCACCGACACCGGTTGCCCGGTGCGGGCGGCCAAAGAGACCAGGCGCTCGACCCACGCCAGCGCGATGGGCTGGGACAACACCGCCGCCGTGCCATCGGTGGGCAAGGTGTGGCCGAAAGGGCGGGGCGGCTCGTCGGGCACCTGGGCCTGACCCGGTGCGGGCCGCTGTCGCCACCAGCAAACGGCCCCCGCACAGGCGGCACCGGCCACAAAGGCCAACAGCAAGAGGGGGGTGCTGGTTACATCCATGCCAACATCTTACCCACCCGCAGGGCGTTTCCCCTTATGCGGCAGGTCCAACCGACAAGGCCACCTCGGCCACACCCGCCACCCGGCCGGTGATGCGGTCACCAGAGACGACCGGCCCCACACCCTCGGGGGTGCCGGTGTAGATCAGGTCGCCGGGCTGCAGGTGGTAGAACTGCGACAGGTCCGCGATGATTTCGCGGATGTTCCAAATCAGCTTGTCCACGTCGGAGCTTTGTTGGGTTTGGCCGTTCACCTCCAAGGCGATGGCGCCGCTCTCGATCACCACACCCGGCATGTGCACGATCTCGCTGCACACAGAGCCCTCTTCAATATCTTTGCCCAAATCCCAAGGGCGGCCTTTGTCGCGGGCCACCAACTGCAGGTCGCGGCGGGTCATGTCCAAACCGGCGGCGTAGCCGTAAACCACCTTGTGTGCGTCCTCGGCGCTGACACGGAAACCGGTTTGGCCCACCGCCAACACCAGTTCCATTTCGTAGTGGTAGTTGTGGGTGCCAGGCGGGTAGGCCACGGTGGCGCCGCTGTGCACCAGCGTTTGGGGCGACTTGGTGAAATAAAACGGGCGCTCGACCGACTTGTCCACCGGGCGGCCCATCTCAATCGCATGGGCGTGGTAGTTGCGGCCCACACAAAAAATGCGGTTGATAGGAAATCGCTCGCTCAAACCCCGAACGGGGAGCGACTGAACAGCGGGCGGGGCGAACAGGTAGGTGGTCATTGGGGTCCAACAGGGTGGTGTTCAAACGGGATTCAAAGGGTTCAGGCGCGGTTGGGCATGGCGGGTTGGCCATCGGCGCGCACCTCGTACACCCCCAGCTTGTGGTGCAAGGGGGATTCATCGGCCACAAACACGAACGCGGGCTCGGTGGCCGAGGGGTTGGTCAAGGTGGTCGGGGTGTAACCGGGTATGCAGCAGGTGTCGGCCGGGACCAGGTCAAAACGTTGGTCCGCGGCGGCCACTTGGGCGGCCCCCTCGATCACGTGGTACACCACGGCGGGCGAGCGCGCGGGCAGTGCCAAGGTTTGGCCTGGGCGTAAGACCAGGGCGTGAAAGCCCAGGATGTTTTCCGCGTCTTCACCGGTTTCGGGGTTGACGTAGCTCACCTGCACATGGTCCAGGTCGGGCCGGTCGGCGGCCAGCGAGACCAACGCGGCCTTGGCATCGGCCCAGGGGTAACGCAACATAGGGTAACGCCGGCCGTTGCGGCCGAACACCGGTGTGGGTACCACACCACCGCGGGCGTACGCGCGATGCCCCTCACCAGGCAAGGTGGCCTGCCGGGCGCCGTTGAGGTGGTAGCTCACCTCCAGGTAGTAGGCCAGCGGCAGGTCGAGCACGTCGAGCCAGACCACCGGCTCTGTACCGTCGTGGCCGTGTTCGTGCCACAGCCCCGTGGGGGTGAGGATGAGGTCGCCCCGGGACATGGGGCATTTTTCGCCGGCCACGGTGGTCCAAGCGCCCTCCCCCTCCACCACCATGCGCACCGCGTTGGGGGTGTGGCGATGGCTGGGCGCCCACTCGCCCGGCAGCAACAACTGCATGCCCAGGTACATGGCAGCGCTGGCCTGCATCTTGTCCAGGCCATGGCCGGGGTTGGCCAGCACCAGCACACGGCGCTCGGCCTTTTCGATGGGGGTGAGTTCACCGGCTTGTAGCAGCAGGGGCTTGATGTCGCGGTAGGCCCAATGGGTGGCCCGGGTCTGGCGGGTGGGCACCTGGGGTGGCAGCACACCCCGCAGGCTGGGCCACAAGGGCACCAGGTTGCGCTCACGCAAGGCGGCCACGTAGCTGGCGGGCAGGTCTTCCAAGCGGCCCAAGGGGGCGTCGTCAGGGGTCATGGGGGCTCCTGGGGTGGGCGGAATGCCCACCAATGGGCACGCTGATTATCAGCATACTGATGATTAGTGTAATGGTACGATAAAACACCCTCAACCCAGGGCAATCCCCTAGACGCCATGCCCACCACACCCGACACCACGGTCACCATCGACCTGCAGCCGGGTTATGCCATCCGCCAACTGCACCAGATATCGGTGGGGCTGTTTTTGCAAGAAACACAGGCCCTGGGGGTCACACCGGTGCAATACGCGGCCTTGCAGACGGTGGCCAACCACCCCGGCGTCGACCAGCGCACGCTGGCCAGTGCCATCGCCCAAGACACCTCCACCACGGCTGGTGTGGTGGACCGGCTGGAAGCCCGGGGCCTGCTGCAGCGCACGCGCTCTGCACACGACAAACGGGTGCGTTTGCTGGTGCTCACACCCGCTGGACTATCGCTGTTGGAGACCCTGGTACCCGCGATGTTGCGTGCCCAAGCACACATCCTTGCGCCCTTGGACGCCAACGAACAACGCATCTTCATGGCCCTGGTCGGCAAATTGGTGCAAGCCAACAACGGACATAGCCGCGCGCCACGGGCAAAAACGGGGGCATCTGGTCAAAAACAAGGCAACGTGGTAGACTGCTAAGTGGTTTGGGGTGTGCTGTGGCCTGGTGGCCCGAGCCCCACCCCACACGCAGTGGCGCGGCCCCCCGGCTTGTGCCACCCCACCGCCTGGCGCCGGTTGGCACCAGGCCCAACCCACCCGGTCACACTGGGAACCTCTGCGCTCCCCAGCTGGCCCACCCCGCCAGACCCTGGGCGCGGTTGTATGTAGATGTGCACACAAGGAAGCGCCACATGGCCAAGGAAGAACTGATCGATATGATGGGTGTGGTCGACGAGGTGTTGCCCGACACCCGTTTCCGCGTCACCCTCGACAACGGACACCAGCTGATCGCCTACTCGGCTGGCAAGATGAAAAAGAACCACATCCGCATCTTGGCGGGTGACCGGGTGTCTCTGGAACTCTCCCCCTACGACCTGACCAAAGGCCGCATCAACTTCCGCCATATCGAAAACCGCGGCGGCCCGGCACCGTCCTCCGGCCCTCGCCGCCGTTAAGCCGCTGGCGGTTCGGCGCCTGCCGAGCGCTGGCGCAGCCAAGCGGACACCGCAGCCTTGCTGCACTGCTGCAACCCCACCAGCAGGTCGTGCCCCGGCTGGTTGATCCCATACACCCCCTGCAAATCGGTCAAGATGCGGCCCAGCAGTGCGGCCGCCATCTCGGCGTCGGCCAAGGCCCGATGGGCGCGGCCGTTGCGGGGCAGGCCAAAATGATCCACCAAGGTGCCCAGCTTGTGGTCGGGGGCGTGGGGGTACAGCCGCCGCGACAGCAACACCGTGCAGGCAAACGGTTGCGGTGCGGCACAACCCGCAGCGGCCAATTCGGCCTGCCAAAACTTCCGGTCAAACGACGCGTTGTGCGCGACCATGGGGGTATCGCCCACAAAACGGGCGGCCTCGGCCATCACCTGCGCTGCGGGCGGCGCCGCACGGACCATGGCGTTGGTGATACCGGTCAAACCGGTGATGAACGGCGACACCCAAGCGCCCGCGTTCATCAGGCTCTGGTAGCGGTCCACCACCTGGCCGTCTTCCCATATGACGATCGCAACCTCGGTGGCTCGGCCACCCGTTTCCGGGGACATGCCCGTGGTTTCAAAGTCGATGACAGCGATGGGGGACACGGCGTGCCTCAGCGGTAGTAGGCCTCCACTTGCCCGCTGAGTTTGATGAGCAGGGGCTGGCCTTTGCGGTCGCGGGCCTTGCCCGCCTGGACCTTGATCCAACCCTCGCTGATGCAGTACTCCTCCACATCCATGCGCTCTTTGCCGTTAAAACGGATACCGATATCGTGTTCAAACACCGCCGCCACGTGGTGAGGGCTGCGGGGGTCTACAGCCAGGCGGTCGGGCAAAGCGGGGGCGTTATTCTGGGGTTCCATGGTCACAGTTGGTTGCAAAAACACCCGAACTGTAACGCCAAGTCCCCCGGCCCCCTGCCGTGCATGGGCTTCAACGTTTCGATTTGGGGGGCGGGGTGGTGCCGTTGCCGATCACGCCACCAATGGCCGCACCACCCAGGGTGCCCAAGGTGCTGCCACCCGTCAGGACCGAACCCGCCACCGCCCCAACCCCCGCGCCTATAGCGGTGTTTTGCTGGCGGGTGGACATACTGGCGCAGCCGGTCAGCGCGACCAAAGCGGCGGCCACCACCAAGGTGCGTGGGGTTGTCAAACGGGTTTTCATCACAGTCAAGCTCCTCAAAGACGGGCGCGGTTGCGCCGTTGAGGGCCACTGTAGGGGCGCCAGGCGGC
Organism: Pseudomonadota bacterium; assembly: GCA_041158605.1. Classification (GTDB taxonomy): domain Bacteria; phylum Pseudomonadota; class Gammaproteobacteria; order Burkholderiales; family Burkholderiaceae_C; genus JBEBBB01. The sequence continues at coordinate 7,738 of JBEBBB010000305.1, read as the reverse complement.
GCGCGCTGTGTCGATCTGTATCCGCTGGTAACCAGCAGTTCAAGGCGCCTTTTGGGCCAGCAAGGGCTCGAGCCGGGCCAGAAAATCTTTACCCAAAGGCTGCACCCTGCTGCCAAACGCCCCGACGGGTTTGCCGCTGCGGTCGATCAGGTATTTGTTGAAGTTCCACCCAGGCGCCTGTCCAGTGGCTTGCGCGAGCTGTTTGTACAAAGGCATGGCCTGCGGGCCCTTCACGGATGCAGCAGCGAACATGGGGAACTTGACGCCGAAGGTGTTTTCGCAAAAGTCGGCAATCTCTTGGTTGCTGCTTTTTTCTTGGTGAAAATCGTTGGAGGGAAAACCCAGCACCACCAACCCCCGGTCTTTGTAACGCTCGTACAGCGCCTCCAGGTCTTTGTACTGGGGGGTGAAACCGCAATAACTGGCCGTGTTCACCACCACCAGCACTTTGCCGCTGTACTGGCACAGCGACTGGGGTTTTTCGTCTTGCAAACGCGGGTAGGTCTGCTGCAACAGCGCCGGGCAAGCAGCCGCAGGTTGCGCCAACGCCGGTGCGGCCCAGGCCAAGCCCAACAAACCAGCCCACAACAAACCCACGCGGCGAGACAACATGGCCAACCTCCAAAGTAACAAGCAGGCCCTCATGATACGGACGCGGCCACAAGCATAACGGAAGCCCTGCACACACCAGGGTTTTGCGGCACCCACCGGGCCTTGCGGGTGCGCCCTTCATCTGGGCTTAACCCCCAGGCGTTAGGATGCTGTCACACACACCGCACTGCCCGGCAAAGGCCCCCATTTGAGACGCACCGATTTTTCCGAAGACAGCGAAGACACCCAACACACACCGCAGGAGCGCCTGGCCGCGGCCACCCGGAGCACCTGGGTCAGCGTCGGGGTCAACCTGGTGCTGACGGCCGTGCAGGTGGTGGCGGGTGTGTGGGCCCAATCCCAAGCGCTGGTGGCCGACGGCATCCACTCCCTGTCGGACCTGGTGGCGGACGGCGTGGTGCTGGTGGCCGGGCACCACGCCAAAAAAGACGCCGACGCCGACCACCCCTACGGGCACCACCGCTTTGAAACCGGGGCGTCCTTGGCCATAGGCCTGCTGCTGCTGGCGGTGGGCCTGGGCATGTTGTGGTCGGCGGTGCTCAAGTTGCAAAGCCCAGAGGCCGTGCCCCCGGTGCACGCGCTGGCGTTGTGGGTGGTGGGTGGCACCCTGGTGGCCAAAGAACTGCTCTTCCGCTACATGCTGCGGGTGGCCAAACGGGTCAAATCCACCTTGCTGGTGGCCAACGCCTGGCACGCCCGCTCCGACGCGGCCTCCTCGTTGGTGGTGGGCGTGGGCATTGTCGGCAACCTGCTGGGCTACCCCCTACTGGACCCCATCGCCGCCCTCATCGTGGGGGCGATGGTGACCAAGATGGGCTGGGACTTCACCTGGGAGGCGCTGCACGACCTGATGGACCGCGCGGTGGATACCGAAGAGGTGGCGGCGATACGGGCCACTTTGCTGGCGACACCTGGCGTGTTGGGCGTGCACGACTTGCGCACCCGCAAACTGGGCGACATGGTGGCCGTGGACGTGCACCTCGAGGTAGATGGCCACTTGAGCGTGCGGCAAGGGCACGACATCGCTGTGATGGCCCGGGACCGGGTGCTGGCGCACCACCGCGTGCTCAACCTCATGACCCACATTGACCCGATCCACCCATGAACAGAAGCTGCAGCCACACATGGCCCATCTGGCTGGCCGCGCTGGCACTGAGCGCCTGCCAACCAGGCGCCCCATGGGACCAAGAATTCACCTGCAAAGGCGAAGAACAAAGCCTCGCAACATTTGACAAGCCCACAGACGGCGCGTCGGTGGATAAAAGCTACCCCTTGTCGATCGACTTTCACATCCGGGGCCAACAGGCGGTGGTCAAGACCTTCACGCCCCACATAGAGCAGACCAATGCCAGGGTCCTGTCTTTTGCCGTCCAAAACCAGGTCGCGCGGCTGACCGGCACATTCAACACCGACACGCGGGTCTTGGAACTGGTGGAAGAACGCCACCTGCAGACCCCGCTGGGGGCGCAGACCGTGCGGTCTTCTGGCCGGTTCATCTGCCAACCGGTCTGAGCGTTAGCCTCCCTGCACGCTGGGGCTGGCGGGGTTACCATTTGGTCTAAGACCTCTGGAGACCCCATGCAAGCCGAACACAACGAACGGATCACCCGCACCGGCCCTGGCACGCCTTGCGGCACCCTCATGCGCCAGTACTGGCAACCGGTCGCGTTGGCCGAGGAGTTTGATCCCGCCATCAACCCCGAGATGGCCAAACGCCCTTTAAAAGCGGTGCGGCTGCTGGGCAAAGACTTCATCCTGTTCAAAGACAACCAGAACCGCTGGGGTCTGCTGGACCGCGACTGCCCGCACCGCAACGCCGACCTGGCCTACGCCCGGCACGAAGGCGACGGGGTGCGCTGCCCTTTCCACGGCTGGAAGTTCGACGCCACCGGCCGTTGCTTGGAAACCCCGGCCGAGCCCGTAGGCAGCCGCTTGTGCGAGCGCGTCCAGCAAGGCAGCTACCCGGTCCTGGAGCGCAGCGGGGTGTTGTTCGCGTGGTTGGGGCGTGCCGACCAGAGCCCGCCCCCGTTCCCGGCATTCGATTGTTTTGCCGCCCCAGACACCCACGTGTTTGCCTACAAAGGTTTGTGGCATTGCAATTGGTTGCAGGCCTTTGAGGTGGGCATAGACCCAGCCCACACCTCGTTTTTGCACCGCTTCTTGAACGACGCATCGCTGGCCGACATCGGCAACAACGCAGCGGGTAAACAGTTTCGCAGCGCCAGCGTGGGCGATTTTGGCGGGGAGCAGTGGCCCATGACCCGCGTGATGCGCGAGTTCCACCGGCCCGACATCAGCCACGAGGCCAAGCCGTGGGGCCTGCAGCTCACCACCCTGCGCCCTATGACGGATGACCTCACCCATGTGCGCGTCACGCACGCCATCTTCCCCCACACGTTTGTGATCCCCCTGTCGGCCACCCTCACCATCACACAAATACACGTGCCGGTGGACGACACGCACACCTACTGGTACGCGTTTTTCACCAGCTTTGCCGAGCCGGTGGACAAAGCGGCCATGCGCCTGCAACGCAGCCCCCACATCCCCCCACCGCTGTACCAACCGGTGTCCGGGCGCCACAACCAATGGGGCTTCAACCCCGAAGAACAGCGCACCACCACCTACCTGGGCATGGGCGAAGACGACATCAACGTACACGACCAGTGGGCGGTTGAAAGCATGGGGGCCATCCAAGACCGGACCCGGGAACACCTGGGCACCACCGACAAGGTGATCGCGGCCAACCGCCGCAACCTGCTCAACGCGATCGACGCGGTGCTAGCCGGACAACCCGCGCCCGGCGTGGCCGACGCTGCGCTGGCCGACCAGATGGCGGGTCCCGATACGGTGGACGGCATCGCCCCCGCTGGCACCTGGGGTACCTGGTGGCAAGAGCAGGTCCAGAACAAACGCCACAACGCCCCTTGGGCCAGCACCGTCTCAGCCCCAACCACATCCGACACCACCACCGCATGACCGACTTTTCCGAGCGCTGTGGCGCACACAACCCCGAGCGGGAACGGGCCCTGCAACAAACACTGTTCCACATCCAAGGCAACGGCACGGAACTGGTCCGGGTGGCGTGGTGTGATTTGCACGGGTTTTTAAGGGGCAAAACGGTGGTCGCCCAGGCCGCTGAAAAGACCCTGCGCGAGGGTGTAGGCTTGGTCAGCACCCTGATGCTCAAAGACAGCTCGGACCGAACCGCTTACAAGGTGTTTGAACCCGGTGGCACCCAAGACCTGCCTGGGTTCGCTCAAGCCAACAACCTGGTGCTGCTGCCCGACCCCTCCAGCCTCAAAACCCTGCCCTGGACCCCAGGAACGGCGTGGCTGCGGGGCCAACCTTGGTTCCAAGATGGCACCCCTGTGGAATGGGACACCCGCAGGGTGTTGCAGCGTGCCTTGGAGCGTTTGTACAACGCGGGTTATGGGATGCGTTGTGGTTTGGAAGTGGAGTTCCACATCTACAAAATCCGCGACGTGGGGGCACAACTCGACCCCATGCAGGCCGACTGGCCAGGTTTGCCGCCAGAGTCGCTGGCCTTGATACACCCGGGCTACAACCTGCTCAACGAGGTGTGGTTTGACATGGCCGAAGAACCACTGCGCATCGTGCAACACACGGCACAAGCCCTGGGCATGCCGCTGTTGTCGTTGGAGCTGGAGTTGGGCCCCTCACAGGTGGAAGCGGTGTTTGAGGCCACAGACGCCCTGACAGCAGCCGACCACATGGTGCTGTTTCGCAGTGCCGTCAAAATGGCGCTGCGCCGGGCGGGTTACCATGCCAGTTTTGTCTGCCGGCCACCTTTTCCCCATATCATGTCCAGTGGTTGGCACCTGCACCAATCGCTGGTGCACCGGGACACTGGGGCCAACGCCTTTCAGCGCGCCGCACCCGCACCGGGCAGCAAGCCCTTGGATGCCGGCCACGTTTTGTCCAGCACAGGCGAACACTACCTAGCGGGTTTGTTGGCACACGCCAGAGGCTCCACGGTGTTTGCCACGCCCACCATCAATGGGTTCGGCCGGTTCCGCCCGAATGCGCTGGCACCGCAATCGGTGCTGTGGGGCCGGGACAACCGGGGCGCCATGTTGCGGGTGGTGGGAGAGCCCGGCGACCCGGCGACCCGCATTGAAAACCGGGTGGGCGAACCGGCCGCCAACCCCTACCTGTACATGGCATCACAAATCCACGCCGGATTGGACGGCATCAACCGGGGGCTCAAAGCGCCGCCGGCCACCGAATCGCCTTATGGTGGCGGGGCCCTTGCGTTACCCACCCAGTTGGGTGACGCCCTGGACGCCATGCTGGCCGACGATGCGTTGTGTGCCGCGTTTGGAACGGGCTTCACGGCGTACTACAACCGGATCAAACGGTCGGAACTTCAGCGCTACGAGGCAGCGGCCGACAAAGACGACTTTCAGCGGCGCGAGTACTTCAGCCGACTTTGAAACCCAACCACCGCCCCGGACCCCGGGCCGCTTGGAAAGCGGCAACGCGGCCCGCCAGTCTGCCCATTGCGGTGGGCCCTGTGCTGGTCGGTGTGGCCCTGGGCTACCGCGAGACCGGTCAAATGCCCTGGCTGCTGGCGGGGCTGGCCCTGCTGGCGTCGCTGCTGATGCAACTGGCCACCAATTTGCAAAACAATGTGGGTTACACCCGCCGCGGCGGTGAGACCACGGGCCTACGCCAGGGTTTGCCCAGGGCCACGGCAGAGGGCTGGCTGAGCCTGGGTGCGGTGCAAGCCGCCGTGACAGGGGTGTCGTTGCTGGCCGTGGTGGTGGGGTTCTGGCTGGTGGCGCTGCGGGGGTGGCCCGTGCTGGCGATCGGCATGGCCTCCTTGGCTGCGGCGCTGGCCTACATGGGTGGACCCAAGCCCATCGCCTACACCCCTTGGGGTGAGGCCACCGTGCTGGTGTTTTTTGGCTGGGTGGCGGTGTTGGGCACCGAGTGGTTGCTGACCGACCGGGTCACCTGGGCGGGGGCCATCGCGGCCACCGGGGTGGGAGGCACCCCTGCTGCCGCGCTGGCGATCAACAACCACCGGGACGCCGCACACGACCAACTGGTAGGGCGCCGCACATTCGCGGTAACGTGGGGGCCTAGCGCCTCACAAGGCTTGGTAGCCGTTTTGCTGCTGATGCCCCACCTGGCCGCCCTGTGGCTGGTCGCCTTGACGGGCGCGGTCTGGTGGGTCCTTCCGCTGGTGCTGCTGCCCCACACCTGGGGCACCTGGCGGCAGTTTCAACGCTGCGCACCGGGTGCCGCCCACAACGCGGTGTTGTTCCAGGTGTTCAGGCTCAGCCTGTGGTACGCCACGCTGCTGGCCAGCGCCGCCGCGTGGGGGCGCTGAGCACACCCCACGGGCTGTCAAACGGTCGGCAAGACCTCACCCTGGCACACCCCAAAACCGATGCGCTGGGCGCCGGGTGCCTCGCACCAACCGCGCAAGACCACCGTGTCACCGTCCTCCAAGAAGGTGCGTGTTTCGCCCGTGGTGGGCAGCGCGATGGGCCGTGTGCCGCCCACAGACAACTCCACGATGGCCCCCGCTTCGGCGGGGGTGGGGCCTGATATGGTGCCGGTGCCCAACAGGTCACCGGGCTGCAAATTGCACCCTCCCACGGTGTGCTGGGCCACCATTTGCGCGATGGTCCAGTACTGGTGCCGGAACGACGTGGCAGACAAACGGTCGCCTGGCAGGCCCTGGGCGCGGTGTGCACGGGACTGCAGCACCACCTCCAACTGCACGTCCACGCCGCCACGGCTGCGGTTGCCTGGGCTGTCCAGGTAAGGCAGGGGCTGAGGCTCGTCTGCGGGGTGGGCGAACGGGACCCTGAACGGTGCCAGGGCCTCCAGGGTCACCACCCAGGGCGAGACCGAGGTGCAGAAGTTTTTGCCCAAAAACGGGCCCAAGGGGTCCATTTCCCAAAACTGGTGGTCGCGGGCCGACCAATCGTTCAACAAACACATGCCAAAGATGTGCTGCTCGGCCTGCGCCATGGGGATGGGTTGGCCTTGGGGGTTGCCCGGCCCGATGTAAAAGCCCATCTCGAGCTCGTAGTCCAAGCGCTTGCAAGGGCCGTACACCGGCGCGGCGGCACCAGGTGCGCGGGCCTGGCCCATGGGGCGGTGGAACGGTGTGCCACCCACCACCACACTGGAAGCCCGGCCGTGGTAAGCGATGGGCAGCCACTGGAAGTTGGGGGTGAGCGGATCGTCGGGCCGTATCACGCGGCCCACGTTACGGGCGTGGTGGATGGAGGTGTAAAAATCGGTGTAGTCGCCGATGCGGGTGGGCAAGCTGTACGCCACCGCGTTTTGGGGCACCAAGGCCTGTCTCACCGCGTCCACCACAGGCCCCGTGACACCGGCCACCAAGGCATCAAACAGCGCGTGGCGCAACGCCCGCCATGCCGACGGCCCCAAGGCCAGCAAGCCGTTGAGTTGGGGTTGGGCGGCAGCGGCCAACGCCTGGGCGGCCTCGCCTTGGACCACGTTGGCGCGGGCCAAGGCGTCAAGGTCCACCACCTGGTCGCCTATGGCAACGCCCCCCCGAAAAGCCTCTTGGGTGCCTTGGCGCCGGAACACCGCGAACGGCAGGTTTTGGATGGGGAAATCGGTGGTACCGCTGTTGGCCGAGGCCACCCAGCTGGTGGCAGATGGGTTGTGGGTGTGGTTCAGGTCCATGGTTGTACCTTGTCGGTTCAGCGGGCCGAGGCCATCAAGGCGTCGTCAAAAATGGCCACAGCGCGGGTCCAACCGGCCGATGCGCCACGGATCTTGTGCGGGAAACACGAGATGTAAAAACCGGTGGGCGGCAAGGCCTCCAGGTTGTGCAGCTTTTCGATGTGGCAGTAACCGATGTCGCGGCCCGCTTTGTGCCCTTCCCAGATCAGGCCCGCGTCTTTGGACTCGGCGTATTTTTGGGCGGTGTGGACAAACGGGGCGTCCCAGCTCCAGGCATCGGTACCGGTGAGCCGCACACCACGCTCCAACATATACATGGTGGCCTCGTAGCCCATGCCACACCCCGAGCTCACGTAATCGGGGTGGCCATACCGCGACCCCGCGCGCGTGTTGACCACCACAATCTCCAGGGGGGTCAAGGTGTGGTTGATGC
>JBEBBB010000304.1:0-11880 GCA_041158605.1 Pseudomonadota bacterium | reverse complement strand
AAGCGCGCTGAAGAGGCCGCGCCTGCGGAACCCGCACCCACCCCAGAAGACATCGTTTTGCTGCGGGAAATCCGCGACAGCCTCAAGCGCTGAACGCTGCTTGAACGGCGGCCACCAGGCTGGACGGATCGGCCCGGCCTGAACCGGCCAGGTCAAAGGCGGTACCGTGGTCGGGGCTGGTGCGGACAAAGGGTAGACCCAGGGTGGTGTTCACCCCGTGGTCCAAACCCATGTACTTGACCGGTATCAGCCCTTGGTCGTGGTACATCGCCACCACCACATCAAAGTCCCCTTGCCGGGCCCTCATGAACACGGTGTCGGGGGCGTGCGGACCTGAAACATCCATGCCTTCTGCCCGGGCCTGCTTGATGGCCGGCAACAGCACCTCGACTTCTTCCCGGCCAAACAAACCGCCCTCCCCTGCGTGCGGGTTCACGCCTGCCACAGCGATGCGCCAACCCTGGGGCCGACACAAGCGGCCGTGGGCGGCAGTGATGCGCAAGGTTTCCAACACATGGGGGATGGTCACGGCATCCAGCGCGTCGCGCAGCGACACGTGGATACTGACCAGCACCGTGCGCAATTCGGCGTTGGACAACATCATGCGCACAGGCAAATGCCCAACCGCTACCCCGAGGGCCTCGGCAGCCAAAGCCTGCAGGTACTCTGTGTGCCCAGGGTAGCCATAACCCGCCGCCGCGAAGGCTTCTTTGTGCAAAGGTGCCGTCACGATGGCAGCCACGCGGCCTGCCAAGGCGGCCTGAGTGGCCGCCCGCACACAGGCCGCAGCCGCTTCGCCTGCGCGGGCGTCCACCCGCCCCCAGGGCAACCGCTCGGGCAGCTGCACGACTGGCCACACCGGCACACACGCGGGCGGCACCGACACCAGGGACTCAGGGCCGTCGACCACCACCACAGGCAACACGCCCCCAGTGACCGCCACCGCCCGCTGCAGCGTGGCCACATCACCAGCGACCACACACCGCTGCGCCCAATCGGGGTGCAACCTGAACAGCTGAACCACCGTTTCAGGACCTATGCCCGCAGGGTCCCCCATGGTGACAACCACAGGTTTGAATGGGGGCGCAGTGACCGTCATGCGGGGTTGTCGATATCGATGAACACGTGTGCCAAACCGAGTTGCGCACACACCTGGGATGCCACGGCAGGCGCGCCATAACGCTCGGACGCGTGGTGCCCACATGCCAAAAAGGGCACACCACACTCGCGGGCGTAATGGGCCTGGGGTTCGGATATCTCGCCGGTCAAAAACACGTCTACACCCTCTGCAATGGCGGCCTCAAAATACCCTTGGGCCCCACCCGAACACCAAGCTGCACGGCGTATGGGCCGGTCCAGCGGCCCCACCACCACCGGCTGACGCCCCATGACCTGGGCCACATGGGCGGCCAGTGCCGCTGCATGGGGGTGGTCGGCACGGCCCAAAAAACCCAGGTTCTGGTCTCCAAACCGGGCCCACCCAGGTTGGTCCGGAACAAACCCCAGCCTGGCCCCCCATTGGGCGTTGTTGCCCCAATCGGCATGTGCGTCCAGAGGCAGGTGGTAGGCGTAAAGGTTGATGTCGTGGGCCAACAAACGGGCCAGACGTTGTTTCATCCACCCGGTCACGCACCCATCTTGGCCCCGCCAAAACAAACCGTGGTGAACCACCAAAGCATGCGCACCAGCGTCGATGGCGGCATCGATCAGGGCCAAGCTGGCGGTAACCCCACTGACCACCAAACCAACCCGTTCACGCCCCTCCACTTGCAGCCCATTGGGGCCATAGTCTTTGAACAGCTGGGGTTGAAGAAGCTGGTCCAAAGCACCGGTCAAGGCGGCGCGGGGTTGGGTGGGTGGAAGGGGCGTCATGGGAAAGTGCCAGGGCAAACACACCATTGTGCCCCGACCACGGTGCACTGGGGCGCTTACTTCTGGTTGGCGCGCTCAGACTCTTCCATCTTGCGGGTAAAAAACCGGTAAAACCAGACGGCCATCCCCAACATAAAGGCGATACCCGCCACACTGAACAAACCGTAATCGGTTGAAAAAAGGTCCACAATCGCTTTCATACCCCACTCTCCTGCTTATCTGGCGTGTTTCAGTCCCTATTTCACCCCCTGACGCCACGACTGGCGTTGATCCAAGTCAACCGATCGCATCGCCTTCCATGAAAAGACTCTGGCTGTTGTTCGCCCAAACCATCACCGTGTTGCTGGCAGCGTATTTTGTGGTGCTCACCCTCAAACCAGCGTGGTTGCGGCAGCCCGGCGGGCTGCCCTCGGTGGTTCCTATCCTGAGCAGCCCCACACCCTCTGCACCCGCTGGCACGGGTGTCGGCTACAGCTTGGCAGCCAAGGCCGCGTCGCCCGCTGTGGTGAGTATCAGCACGAGCAAAGCACCACAACGGGGTGAGCAGGGCAACGACCCTTGGTTCCGCTTCTTTTTTGGCGATCGGGGCGAACAAAGCCCGCAGAACGGCCTGGGCTCGGGGGTGATCGTCAGCCCTGCCGGTTATGTTTTAACCAACAACCATGTGATCGAAGATGCAGACGAAATCGAAATGCAACTCAGCGATGGCCGTGTCACACGGGCGAAGGTGGTGGGTACCGACCCTGAAACCGACCTGGCTTTGCTGAAAATCGATTTGGACCAACTGCCGGTGATCACTTGGGGTTCATCGGATCAACTGGAGGTGGGCGATGTGGTCTTGGCCATAGGCAACCCGTTTGGGGTGGGCCAAACGGTGACCAGCGGGATTGTGAGCGCCCTGGGGCGTAACCAGTTGGGCATCAACACCTTTGAAAACTTCATACAAACCGACGCGGCCATCAACCCAGGCAACTCGGGTGGCGCGTTGGTGAACACGGACGGGCACCTGATGGGCATCAACACCGCCATTTACTCCCGCTCGGGTGGTTCCATGGGGATCGGATTTGCCATCCCCACCTCCACGGCCCGGCAGGTGATGGAGGCTTTGGTGAAAGATGGCCGTGTGACCCGGGGTTGGATCGGTGTGGAACCCCAACCCTTGACCCCCGAAATGGCCAGCAACCTGGGCTTGCCGGCTGGCCAAGGTGTGATCATCACCGGCGTGCTTCAAGGTGGACCCGCTGCCCAAGCCGGCGTACGGCCCGGGGACGTGATTGCCGCAGTGGCCGGACAGCCCGTCGGCAGCGTGGCCGCCCTGCTGGGCGCCGTCGCTGCACTACCGCCGGGGCAAAACGCCCAAATCGACGTGGTCAGGCGGCAAGACAAACTGGCGCTGCAGGTGGTACCCGCCAAGCGCCCCCCTCTGGGCAACCAGCGTTGATCAAGCCCCGGCTGGGGGATCGTTGCTGGCGGCGGTATCGGATGGTTCGGGTGGGCGCGAGGTTTTGTTGAACCACACCGCCCCCCAAATACCCAACTCGTACAAAATGCACATGGGCACCGCCAGCGCCAGCTGGGAGATCACGTCGGGTGGTGTGACCACCGCAGCAATGACAAACGCCACCACCACAAAATAACCGCGAAATTCCCGCAACTTGACCACCGTCACCATGTTGAGGCGGACCAACAGCATCACCACAATGGGCACCTGGAAGGCCAAACCGAACGCCAGGTACAAGGACAGGATGGCTTCTACGTAAGAAGCGATATCGGGCGTTGCGGCAACACTGGCAGGGGTGAACTCCTGGATAAACCCAAACATTTTGTCCAGGACAAAAAACTGCACAAAAGCAATACCCAGGTAAGCCAGCAGGCTGCCAAAGACGATCAGGGGCAAGGCGAACCGTTTTTCGTGGCTGTAAAGGCCCGGGGCCACAAAGGCCCAGATCTGGTACATCAGCCAAGGCAAAGCCAGCAGCACCCCTGCCATCATCAAGACCTTGAGGGGTACAAAAAACGGCGAAAACACACCCACAGCGATCAACCGGGCGTCGGGTGGCATGTGCGCCCGTATGGGTACCGCAACCAGGTCGATCAAGCCGGCTGGACCGGGCCAGATCGCCAACAGCACCATACAAACACCGATACCACCCAAGCTGTACAACAAACGGTCGCGCAGCTCCATCAGGTGCTGCACAAAGGGTTGTTCTGTGCCCGCCAGTTCGTCGGGCTTGTTCTCAGGATCGGACATCGCTGCGGCAGGGTTCAGTTGGTGGTGTTCTTGGGTCGGTAGCGGGCCACACGGGCCGCACCGGACAGGGCCCGGGTGCGGGTGCCCGAGCGGGCCTTGAACCACTGGGGAACAGCCTTTTGCTTGAGTCGGAAATTTTTGCGCGGGTGCTGGTAACTCGGGTACGCAGGCTGCCCCAAGCCCTCCAAGGCCGAGGTGTTGTCCAAGCCGGCCGTGGCATCGGACCACGCGGTCTCGAAGTCGCTGGCAGCGGTTTGGACGGAGCTTTCTACATCGCGGGCGGCGTTTTCAACCGAGTCTTTCATTTTCCGAAGTTCGTCCAACTCCATGGAGCGGTTCACTTCGGCTTTGACGTCGGCAACATACCGCTGGGCTTTGCCCAACAGGGCACCCACGGTGCGGGCCACCCGGGGCAGCTTTTCAGGGCCTATCACCACGAGTGCCACCGCCCCAATCAGGGCCAGCTTGGAAATTCCAAGGTCTATCATGCGCCACTCTCAATCCATAGCGGGCGGCACCCCACTGGCCCCCAGGGGCCGGGTGCCAAAAGAACCAAGGGATCAGCCTTTGGTTTTGGCTTCCACATCGATGGTGGTTTTGTCGGCCGTTTTGTCTTGGGCCACCTGAGCCGTGGTCGTACCAGCGGCCGCATCGGCGGGCGCAGTGCCGTCTTTCATGCCGTCTTTAAAACCCTTGACCGCGCCGCCCAGGTCGGAGCCGATGTTCTTGAGTTTTTTGGTGCCAAACACCATCACCACGATCAACAGAACAATCAGCCAGTGCCAAATCGAAAAACTACCCATGTTCAACTCCATCGCCCAGGGCGGTGCGCCCCAGTGTTGTTTGTGATTCTACGCCCAGCCCAAGCCAGGTTGTTGCCGCCCAGGGCGATTGCCCCCTCTGTGGCCTGCGTTTCAACCCTTGAGCCAAGGGCGCGGCCCGCCCATGACATGCACATGCAGGTGGTGGACCTCTTGGCCGCCGTGGTCACCGGTGTTGGCCACCACGCGGAAACCACCTGCCGGATAAGGATCGCAGCCCTGCTCCAAGGCAAGTTGGGGGGCCAGCACCATCAAGCGCCCCATCAGGGCGCTGTCGGCGGGGTTCAACTGGGCCATGGACGCGATGTGGTGTTTGGGCACCAGCAAAAAGTGCACCGGGGCCCAAGGGTTGATGTCGTGGAAGGCGTAGAGGTCGTCGTCTTCATAGACCTTGCGGCTGGGGATCTGCCCGGCGACGATTTTGCAAAAAATGCAGTTGGGATCGGACACGCTCATTGAGAAAACTCCATGGGCTGGCCCGCGTTCAGACGGACCATGCCTTTGACCACACGGTACACAAACCACACCCCGATCACCAGCCAGGCCAACCAACCGGGCCACAACAACAGCAACCACAGGGGCGCGGTAAGGATGTAGGCGATCAGGGCAAACACCACGGTGCGCAAACGCCAACGGATGTGGCTGGCGTGCCAGGTACCTTGGGCATCACCCCGCTTGACCAGGTCCAGCACCACCGCCACCACCAACAAGGTGGGGCCCCATTGGCCTCCGGGAATCAAGGCCCCCACCGCCACCACCAGGTGCAACACATAGCTGATCACACCAGTGGTGTTCAAACCCTGGAGGCGTTCCACCTCACGGTCAGGGGGTGAACCGTTCACGGCTGCTGTTCCCGAGCAACGGCCTTGCGCAGGGCTTTTTCTTCCAGGCCACTGAGGCCTTCGCGGCGGGCCAGCTCGGCCACCACATCGGTGGCGGACAGGTTGAAGTGTGCCAGGGCCACCATGCTGTGGAACCAGAGGTCGGCCACCTCGCCCACCAAAGCGGCAGGGGTGCCCCGCCCGTGCTCCAGGTCTTTGGCGGCCATGATGGTTTCGCCGGCCTCTTCACCGATTTTTTTCAATATGGCATCGGCACCCTTGTGGAGCAAACGGGCCACGTAGCTTTTGTCGGGGTCGCCACCGTTGATGGGTTTGCGGCTTTCAAGCACCGCCACCAGGCGGTCGATGGTGTCAACGGGGGCATCCATGGGGGTCATTTGTAGATGGTTTCAGGGTCTTTGAGCACGGGCTCGGTGGTCACCCACTGGCCCGCCTCGTGCCGCTGGTAAAAGCAGCTGTGGCGACCGGTGTGGCAAGCGATGCCTGGTTCATGACCGGTTTGGGTGACCTTGAGCAATACCACATCGTTGTCGCAATCCAGCCGGATGTCGTGCACGGTTTGCACGTGACCGGACTCTTCGCCTTTGAACCACAACTTGCCCCGGGAGCGGCTGAAATACACCGCACGCCCAAGCTCAGCGGTCAGGCGCAAGGCCTCCTGGTTCATCCAGGCGAACATCAACACATCGCCACTGCCCTGCTCTTGGGCGATCACGGGCACCAGCCCTTGCGCATCCCATTTGATTTGGTCCAACCAATTCATACACGCCCTTCAGGTCCGCACGGGAATGCCACGCTCGGCCATGCGCTGCTTGGCCTGGGCGATGGTGTACTCACCATAGTGAAAAATGCTGGCGGCCAACACAGCGTCGGCACCACCCTGCTGGACGCCGTCGGCCAGGTGGTCCAGATTGCCCACGCCGCCAGAGGCGATCACGGGGATGTCGATGGCGTCGCTCACCGCACGGGTCAAGGCCAGGTCGAAACCGGCTTTGGTGCCATCGCGGTCCATGCTGGTGAGCAGGATTTCACCCGCCCCGTGTTCGGCCATCTGCCGGGCCCAAGCCACGGCGTCCAGTCCTACGTTTTTGCGGCCGCCGTGGCTGTAAACATCCCACCCGGGGCCCAAGGGCAAGCCGTTGGCACCCAGGCGCTGCGCGTCTTCGGCGGTGCGGCGTTTGGCGTCGATGGCCACAACGATGCATTGTGAACCGTATTTGGCAGAGGCGTCGCGGATGACCTGGGGGTTGGCGATGGCGGCGGAGTTGAAGCTGGTTTTATCGGCACCAGCGTTGAGCAAGCGGCGCACGTCTTCCACAGTGCGCACCCCCCCACCCACCGTGAGGGGTATGAACACCTGCGAGGCCACCGCCTCGATGATGTGCAAAATCAAGTCGCGGCCGTCGCTGGTGGCGGTGATGTCGAGAAAGGTGAGTTCGTCCGCCCCTTGCTCGTTGTAACGCGCTGCGATTTCAACCGGGTCACCGGCGTCGCGCAGTTCCAGGAAGTTGACACCTTTGACCACGCGACCACCGGTCACGTCCAGGCACGGGATGATGCGTTTGGCTAACATGGGGGGTATTGTCGCAGGCCTGCGGCTGCCACAGCCGGCGCCCGTTCAGAGCACCTCTAAATCCTGCCACCCAGTCCATTCGGCACCGGGGGCCACCACCACTGGCTCAAAGACCTGCGCGGCTTCCACACAAACGTACCGCCGCCAGCCATCCGGAGGCAAATCGGACAGGGTGGCCGCCCGGTGGGCCCCGGGGTTCCAGACCACGGTATGGGCCCAAGACGGGCTCTGGCTGATGCGCAGGTGGTGTGTACCGTCTCGCAAGGTGAGGGGTTGGGGGGCAGCGGTGTACACGCGGTCAAATTCGCCCTCAAAAACCAAAGGGGACACCGCCAGTCCTGAGACATCGGACACCGCATCCCATTCGGCCTGCCCGGCCAAACCGTCCAAACGGGCGCCGCCCACGTCATCCACCGCCAGGTAGCTGTGCAACGCACCGGTGAAAGACCACGCGGTGTTGCCGGTGTTGCGAACGCTCAACGTCAAGCGGAGCAAACCGGGTTGCTGCGCCACCACCAACTCGGCCTCGAAGGCGGCTGGCCACTGGGCTTGGGTCCGCTCGTCAGACACCAACGCCAGGGTCAGCACGGCGCCTGACCCCTTCGGTTCAAAGGTTTTCAGCCGCCAAGGCAGGTTGCGTGCAAAACCGTGTTTGGGCAAAGGCCCACGTTGGTTGAACTGCGGCCAACACACCGGGACACCACCCCGCAAAGCGGCCTGGGCATCCCGGACACTGGCCGGGCTCATGTAAAACTGTTCGCGCCCCCCTGCTTGCCAGGACACCACATGGGCACCATGTTGGGTGATGGCCAACCGGTCTCCACCAGGTAAAACGACCTCGTGGCCGGGCAAACCCTCAACGAGGGCTGGGGTGCAAACAGCGCTGTTGGTCACGCGTCTCAGCCGTTGAGCTCGTCGGCCAGGCGCTGGGCGGCTTCAAAGTCAAGGTCACCGCTGTAAATGGAGCGGCCACAGATCACCCCTTCCACACCCTCGTCTTCCACCGCACAAAGGCCACGGATGTCGTCCATGTTGGACAAACCGCCCGAAGCGATCACGGGAATGGTGAGGGCCTGGGCCAGTTTGACCGTGGCATCGATGTTGATGCCGCTGAGCATGCCGTCGCGGCCGATGTCGGTGTAGATGATGGACTCGACACCGTAATCTTCGAACTTCTTGCCCAAGTCCACCACCTCGTGGCCGGTGAGCTTGCTCCAGCCGTCGGTGGCCACCTTGCCGTCTTTGGCGTCCAAGCCCACGATGATGTGGCCCGCAAAGGCCGTGCAAGCGTCTTGCAGGAACCCGGGGTTTTTGACCGCCGCGGTGCCGATGATCACGTAGCGCAAACCGGCATCGAGGTAGCGTTCGATGGTGTCTAGGTCGCGGATGCCGCCGCCCAGTTGCACGTCGACCTCAGACCCGACCTCTTTGAGGATGGCCCGGATGGCTTGTTCGTTTTTGGGTTTGCCCGCGAAGGCGCCGTTCAGATCGACCAGGTGCACCCGCCGGGCGCCCTTGTTGACCCAGTTGCGGGCCATGGCCGCGGGGTTTTCGCCAAACACGGTGGATTGGTCCATGTCGCCTTGTTTCAGGCGCACACAAAGCCCGTCTTTCAAGTCTATGGCAGGGATCAGCAGCATGGCGTCAGGTCGGAGTGAAAATCAGGGGTTCCAGTGGAGAAAGTTCCGATAAAGCGCCAGCCCTTGGTCGGCGCTTTTTTCGGGGTGGAATTGGGTGGCGAACAGGTTGTCACGGGCCACCGCACAGGCAAAACGGCCACCGTAGTCGGTTTCTGCGGCCACGTGGGCCGGGTCGCTGGGGCGGGCGTAAAAGCTGTGCACAAAATAAAAATACGAGCCATCGGGGATGTCACCCCACACCGGGTGGGCGTGGCCGGCGTGGTGCACCCGGTTCCAACCCATCTGGGGCACCTTGTAGCGGCTGCCATCGGGTTGTTGGCGCCCTTCTAAGCGGAAGCGAACCACCTCGCCAGGGATGATATTCAAACCCGGCGTGTCGCCCTCTTCGCTGTGTCCCAAAAGCATCTGCATGCCCACACACACCCCAAACAGGGGTTTGGTGGCCGCTGCCGCCAACACCGCCTCTTGCAAACCGCTGCGGGCGAGCTCGGCCATGCAATCGGGCATGGCCCCCTGCCCTGGCAAGACCACCCGATGGGCGTTGTGCACGTCTGCAGGGTTGCTGGTGACCACCACGTCCACGTGGTCCACCGCAGTGGCTGCGTGGATGACCGCCTGGGCCACCGATCGCAAATTCCCCATGCCGTAGTCCACCACGGCAACTGTCTGTTTGTTCATCGGCTGCTGTTCAAAGGCTCAAAATCCACGGCCTTGGAGCTCACAACGAGCCTTTGGTCGACGGTATGGCGTCGCCCAAGCGGGGGTCTCGCTCCAGTGCCGCGCGCAAGGCCCGCGCAAAGGCTTTAAAAATGGTTTCGCACTGGTGGTGGGCGTTGACGCCCTTGAGGTTGTCGATGTGCAAGGTGACCCCGGCGTGGTTGACAAACCCCTGAAAAAACTCGAACACCAACTGGGTGTCGAGCTGGCCGATGGCACCCGCCGTAAAACGCACATCCATGTGCAGACCGGGTCGGCCGGAAAAATCGACCACCACACGGCTCAAGGCTTCGTCTAGGGGCACGTAGGCATGGCCGTAGCGGCGGATACCTTTTTTGTCACCCACAGCCTGCGCCATGGCTTGGCCCAGTGTGATGCCGATGTCTTCAACGGTGTGGTGACCATCGATGTGCAGGTCGCCATCGCACTCCACCTCGAGGTCGATCAGGCCGTGGCGGGCGATCTGGTCGAGCATGTGATCGAGGAAACCGATGCCCGAGCGGAGCCGGGACAAACCGGATCCGTCAAGGTTCAAACGCACCCGGATGTCGGTTTCGGCGGTGCGCCGTTGCACGTCACCGGTGCGTTGGGCGGTCGGTGGCAGGGTGGCGGGCAGGTGGGTGGTCATAGGGTGGCGCTCAGGGCGGCCAACATGCGGGCGTTTTCGGTGGAGGTGCCCACCGTCAGACGCAAACATTGGGCCAACAATGGGTGCATTTTAGAAACATTCTTGACCAACACACCGGCGGCCTTCATGCCGGCAAACGATTTGTCGGCGTCGGGCACCCGCACCAACACCATGTTGGCCTGGCTGGGGAAGGGCTGCACACCGGGCATCTGGGCCAAGGCGGCCAACAGCGCCTCGCGCTCACGGCAAATGTCGGCAGCCTGCTCAGCAAACACCCGGGCGTGTTCCAAAGCGAACAACGCACACTCGGCGTTCAAGGCGCTGATGTTGTAAGGCGGGCGCACCTTGTCGATTTGATGCACCAGGGCTTGCGCCCCCACCATGTAGCCCAGCCGCACGCCGGCCAAACCGAACTTGGACAAGGTGCGCATCAACAACACATGGTTGTTGGCTGCGGGGTCGGCACGCATCTCGGACAACCAGGTGTGGCTGGCAAACGGCTGGTAGGCCTCGTCGATGACCACCAAGCCCCCCACCTCGGCAACCGCGGCCACCAAGCGGCGCATGGTGCCGGTGTCCCACAGGTTGGCGGTGGGGTTGTTGGGGTAGGCCAGGTAGGTGATGGCGGGCCGGTGTTGGCGGATGGCGGCCAGCATGGCGGCCTCGTCCAGTTCAAAACCGGGGGTCAGGGGCACACCATGGAAAGCCAAACCCTGCAACTGGGCACTCATGGCGTACATGACAAAACCCGGCAGGGGCGCCAGGATGGACGCCCCCGGTACATCACACGCCAGGGCCAACAGGGCGATCAACTCGTCGGAGCCGTTGCCCAGCATCAGGTCACAACCCGGGGGCAGGTCGATGTGGTCGGCCAGCGCCTGTTTGAGGTCGTCCACCCGGGGGCCCGGGTAGCGGTTGATCGCCACACGGCCCAGGCGCTCGCCCAACGCGGCTTGCAGCGCCTCGGGCAAGGGGTGGGGGTTCTCCATGGCGTCGAGCTTGACCAGGCCCGCGGCGTCTTGGATGGCGTAGGCGTGCATGCCCTGGATGTCTTGGCGGATGCGCTGCAAAGGTGTGGTCATGGCGGTCAATCGACTTGGCGGGCGGGTGTGGGCGACAAACGCATCTCGGCGGCGCGGGCGTGGGCTTGCAGGCCCTCGCCGTGGGCCAACACCGACGCGACCTGGCCCAGGGTTTGGGCGCCTTGCTCGCTGACCTCGATCAAGCTGCTGCGTTTTTGGAAATCGTACACCCCCAGGGGTGAGCTGAAGCGCGCCGTGCCGCTGGTGGGCAACACGTGGTTGGGGCCGGCGCAGTAGTCACCCAGGCTCTCGCTGGTGTAGGCGCCCAAAAAAATCGCACCGGCGTGGCGCAACAACGGCTCCCAGCGATGGGGGTCGCGGCTGGACACCTCCAGGTGCTCAGGGGCGATGCGGTTGCTGATGGCACAGGCCTCGGTCATGTCCCGGGTCAGGATCAAAGCACCACGGCCGTTCAAGCTTTTGGCGATGGTGTCCGCACGGGGCATGGTGGGCA
>JBEBBB010000303.1:0-7574 GCA_041158605.1 Pseudomonadota bacterium | reverse complement strand
AGTAACGCCCTTTGAGGCTTTTGGTGTCGATGGTGGTGTTGGGGTTCTGCAGGTCTTGCAGGACGGTGGTTGGGGCCATCTTGCCAATGAACGGGCTGGGTACCTCTCTGGGGTCTTTGCCCAGACCGACCCACAAAAAGCCCACCAGCCCCACAAAAATCACCAAAGGGATCAAAACGCGTATGTGTTTCATGGTCAAGGTCGTGCCATTGCTTGTACAGCGGTGTGGTCGGTGGCGTTGTCTGCCAGGGGCTTGTGCTCTGGTGCACGGCGGTAGCGCCGGTCGGACAAGGCCAATAGCCCACCCAATGCCATCAAGCCACATCCCCCCCAGATCCAGGTGACCAGGGGTTTCAAGTACACACGCATCGTCCAGGTGCCGTCACCGAGGTCCTCGCCCAAGGCCACGTACAGGTCGCGGGTGGGGCGCGAATGGATGGCTGCTTCTGTCATGGGGTTGGTCTGCACCAGGTAATGGCGCTTTTCAGGGTGCAGGATGGCCACACGTTGTTCGCCCCGCGTGACCCTGACGACACCCTGTTGCGCCTTGTAGTTGGGCCCGTTGACGGTTTGAACGCCCAGAAACTCGAAACGGTACCCGGCCAGCTCTGTGGTGTCGCCAGGGCGTACCTTGACGTCGCTGTCGGTTTCGGCGTGTTTGACGGTCACAACCCCCAACACGAACACGGCCACCCCCAAATGGGCCAGCCACATGCCCCAGAGGGCCAAGGGTATGCTGCGCTGACCCCAACCAGCCAGCACACGCCGCCAGTCACCACCGGGTGGGGTGATGTGGTGCACAAGGTCCAGCAAGACCCCCCAAACGATCCAGGCCGCAAGGGCATAACCCAGGGCGCTGGACCAGTGCCAGGTGCCTGACAAGGCGCTGAGCAAGGCGCCGGTGGCGACACTGGTCAACAAGGCCCACCGCAAGCGCGTGGCCAGTGGCGCGACCGCTTGTTCTTTCCACCTCGACAAGGGGCCGATAGACATGAGGAACAGCAACGGCGCCATGAGCGGTGCAAACACCGACTCGAAGTACGGCACGCCGACTGAAATTTTGCCCAGGCCCAAACCGTCCAGCACCAACGGGTACAGCGTACCCAACAAAACCGACGAACAGGCGACGAGCAGTAGCAGGTTGTTGGCCAACAAAAACGTTTCTTTGGACACCTGTTCAAAACGACCACCCAGCCCGATTTTGGGCGCACGCCAGGCGTAAAGGGCCAGCGCTCCGCCCACCACCACGGCCAGAAAGCCCAGGATGAACAGACCCCGGCGGGGGTCGGTTGCAAACGCATGGACAGACGACAGCACGCCGGAGCGGACCAAAAAGGTCCCCAACAGCGAGAGCGAGAAGGCCAAAATCGCCAGCAGAATGGTCCAGGATTTGAAGGCGCCTCGTTTTTCCGTAACCGCCAATGAGTGGATCAAGGCGGTGCCGATCAGCCAAGGCATGAAAGAGGCGTTTTCCACTGGGTCCCAAAACCACCAACCGCCCCAACCCAGCTCGTAGTAGGCCCACCAGCTGCCCAAGGCGATGCCGATGGTCAGGAACATCCAAGCGGCTGTGGTCCAAGGGCGGGTCCACCGGGCCCACTGGGCGGTCAATTGCCCCCCCAGCAGCGCAGCGATCGCGAAGGCGAAAGCCACCGAGAAGCCCACGTAGCCCATGTACAACAAGGGCGGGTGAAACACCATGCCAGGGTCTTGCAGCAGGGGGTTAAGGTCGCGGCCATCCGGCGGCACTGGCCACACCCGTTCAAAAGGGTCAGATGTGGTCAAAATGAACAACATAAAACCGACCGCCACCCAAGACATGACCACCAAGGTTCGGGTGTAAACATCGGTGGGCAAGTGGCGACCCCAGCGGGCCACAGCGACCGACCAGCCTTGCAGCATGAGCAGCCACAGCAACAAAGAGCCCTCGTGCCCACCCCAGACCCCCGCGATCCGGTAGGCCAGTGGTAACTTGGAGTTGGAGTGGTTGCTGACGTACAGAACAGAAAAATCGTTGCTGACAAACGCGATGGTCAGTGCGACAAACGACACCCCCACCAGAACGGTGGATGTCCAGGTCAACTGGGGCGCCAAGGCCACCCATGCGGCACGCCGGCGGTGCAGACCCCACAAGGGCAAAACGCTGTTTACCAGCGTAAAGAGCAAAGCCCACCACAAGACAAAACGGCCCACCTCCGCGCTCACAGGGTGCCTCCGAGTGGTTTGTTGGGTTGTTGTTGGGCCGCCTTTTTGAGCGCCTCAGCTGCCTCTGGGGGCATGTAGTTTTCGTCGTGTTTGGCCAGCACTTCTTGGGCCACAAACTGATCGTTTTGCAGGCGGCCTTGGGCCACGATGCCTTTGCCTTCCTTGAACAGATCGGGCAGTATCCCTTGGTAGGTCACAGTCATGGTTTTGTGGTTGTCGGTGATGTTGAAGCGGACTTTGACCCCGTCCCTGGCAACGCTGTTGGGTTCCACCAAGCCACCGACACGGAACACTTTTTGTGTGGGTGCTTCTTTGTCAAACACCTGTGTGGGTGTGTAAAAGAACACCAGGTTTTTTTCAAAGGCATTCAAGACCAGCAGGGTGGCACCGCCCAGGGTGGTCAATGCCCCTATGGCCCATAAGGTGCGAATGTGGCGGGGTTTCATGTGGTGGGTGTGGATGTGTTTTGAAGTTGTCGCCGTTGCCGCAGCAAGGCTGCCCAAGACCAAAAGGTTTCTATGGCCAGTGCCGCCAGGCTCAGGCCATAAGCCGACCAGACGTACACGCCGTAGCCCTTGAGGTGCAGTGCTTGAAGCAAGGTGTCCAACATCAGGTGTCCTTGGGTGTGGGAAGTGCGTGAGCCCGTGTCCAGGCATGGTCTTGGTCTCGGTCGAGTGCCAAGCGCCTGGCCCGTGCGAATACCGTGGCGAAGGTGTAGGCCCAGCACGCCACCGTGCACAAGACCAAGGCTGTCACCATGGTCTGGGCCATCTTGGGCGCTGCTGTCATGCTGATGGTGGCACCTTGGTGCAAGGTGTTCCACCACTTGACCGACATGTAGATCACGGGCACGTTGATCGCACCAACGCCCGCCAAGATGGCTCCTGCGGTATCGCTTTTGATGGGGTCTTCAATACCCTGTTGCAATGCCATGTACCCCAGGTACAAAAACAGCAAAATCAGTTCGGATGTCATCCGTGCGTCCCAAGCCCACCAGGTCCCCCAGGTGGGTTGGCCCCAGATCGCCCCTGTCCACAAGGCGATGGCAGTCCAAATCGCCCCACTGGGGGCAATCGCTCTGGCCAACAGCGATGCCATTCGACTTTTCCAAGCCCATCCCACCAGGGCCCAAGTGGCCATGGCCAAGTAGAGCACCATGGACATCCATGCGGCGGGCACGTGTATGAACAAAATGCGATAGGCCTCGCCCTGTGTGGCGTCGGTAGGGGCCACTACAAAGGCGACCCACAAACCCGCCAAGCCACTGACCGCGACCAGGGCCCACAGCGGCAACGACCAACGGGTGGTAACCTCGTAAAACCTGGCGGGAGAGGCCAACTGGAATGGTGACCATTTTGTAGTTTGCATGGGGGTTACTCCAAGGCAATGCGCAATGCCAAGCCCGTGGCGACCGGTAGGATGGTGCAGCTCGCCAATGAAATGGCCAACAGCAGTGACAGGGGGCCGTCGACAGGCAGTCCGGCAGCGTGGGCGTGAACGGTTCCCGCCCCAAAAACCAGCAACGGTGTGCACAGCGGCAGAATCAGCAAGACGACCAGCAAGGCGCCGTTGCGTATTCCCAAAGTGAGGGCTGCGCCCAAGCCGCCCAGACAAACCAAGGCTGGGCTGCCCAGTGCCAGACTGGCCAGTAACCACCACGTGGTTGTCCAGTCAAGTCCATAACCCAAACCCAGCAGCGGGGTCAGCAGCAGCAAGGGAAGCACCGAAAACACCCAATGCACCAGCACACGCACGCCAGCTGCCAGCCCAAGGGGAATGCCCGAGATCACCCATTGGTCCAGCGTTCCGTTGTCTCGATCTGATCGAAACAGTTGGGGCACGGCCATCATGGCCGACAACAAAGCAGTGACCCAAAACAGGCCTGGAGCCATGTTTTTTAACGTGTCCGGCTCCAGTCCAAGACCCAAAGGAAACACCACCAAAACCAGAGCGTAAAAGGAAATGGGCAATGCCCAGTCTCCGGTTTGTCGGATCGCCAAAACCATGTCCCGCTTGAACATGGCAGATACGGGCCAGCTATCGCGGTTCATCCACGCAACCAGTGTTCTGAGGGGGGAGCCGATAGCCCTTCAGGGATGCTGTGGCTGCTCATCAACACAGCTCCGCCAGAGGCCGCATGGCTGGCCACACAACGCCCCAGAAGTTGGCTGGCGCCTTGGTCCAAGGCGTCATAGGGTTCGTCCAGCAACCAGCAAGTCGGGCCATTGGAAAATGCCAGACGGGCCAAAGCCGTTCTGCGTTTTAAACCCTGCGACAGGCGCCTCACTGCTTGGTCCGCGTAGGGTTCCAGTTCCCAGTACGCCAGCGCTGCGACCAAACGATCGCCGCAAGGTGTGTCGGTGCCCAGCGCTGCTAAAAACCGCAAGTTCTCCCGCACCGTGAGGTCGTCGTGAAGCGCGTTTTGATGACCGAGATAAACCGGTCTCGCCCCATGCCTGAGCAGATGCCCTTGTTCCAGAGGTAAAAGGCCCGCCAAAGCCCGGATCAGGCTGGATTTACCGACACCGTTGCGCCCCCTAAGCCAAACCACTTGCCCGGCTTGCAAATCCAGTTGTTCCACCCGACATACCACACGCCTGCCACGGCGAATCACCAGGCCGCGACCCTGTAGCTGGAGGGGCTGTGCGGTATCAAAATTCATACCGGAGCCCGATGAAATAAAAGAGCCGCCGGGTGTTTTCGTTTCGTGTCAGGCTGGTTGTCTGAGAGAACTCCATGTTGAGATCAGACTCCACCACCACCTTCTGAGTCGCCCGGTAAGTGAACCTCAAACCGGGCGACCATCTTTTGATGCGTGCACCGGTGGTGTCGCTTTGTTGGTAGTAACGCAGAGATGGGTCGATCGTCCACTTTTCTCCAACGCCAGAGGAGTTGTTGTACGACAGCAAAAGCCCCTGGTAGGTGGGGGCTTTGAGCAAGGATGCCATCACCACATGGGTGTCCCGTTTGGAATACAGGTTGGTGCCGATCAGCTGCAGCCCGGTGCTGTAGATATTGCCTGTCCCGGGTTGGCCGTTGGGCAAGATGTCGGGTACCGGCTGCAACGCTCCAATGTTGGTCAGCCGTGCATCCATGCCCAACTGCCATTGTTCTGTCAGGGGTTTGGTGTAGGCCACCATGGCCTGTGTGCTGTAGGGGGTGGTGTTTTTCACCGATTGCCGCAAGGTGGCCAAGCTTTGACTGGCCAACAGCTCGGTCATGTTGGTGGCTTGCACCAGCAATGCAGGGTTCTGGAAAAACAGGCTGTTGCCCAACGTTAACATGGGCGTGGTTCGACGGTCGAACATCACGTTGATATTGCTGTTGTCTTCCCATTGCCATGTCCCCTGAAACATGGCGATGTTCAGACCTTTGAGCACTTGGTCGTAATCCAAAATCGAGATCGCACTGAACTGGTCTTTCAGATACCGCAGTTCGGCACCCAAAGCACGCCGGTCTACGGCTTGGTCTATGCGTTGTTCCAGCACATACACCGCGCCGCCCAATCGGGGTGTGATCTCGTCCATATCCAAAGAGGCGCCATAAAAGTACCTTTTTGCCTTCAATAGGCTGTCGGTGGGCTCGCCCAGCGAAACGTTGACCCGCCACTTGGGATGGAAACGGTAGCCCGCCACCACACCATCAAACCGCCCCATCACACCGCCACCTTGGGGCGACTGCCGACCCAGTCGAAGGTTGTAGCCCACACCCCTTTGGCGGTAGTCGAAGTAAAGTGCAGACAGTTTGTTTTTGCTTTTTTCCGGTCGCAACTGGTCCAGCGTGTAACTGTTGCGAACCACAAAGCGGCTATCGGCCTCGTCGGTGCGCTGGCGCCAAGTCATGTCCAGCGATGTCAAAAACATCTTTTGGTCTGCGCCAGACAAGACGGAATCTGAGGCAAGTTGGGGTAGACCCCCCAAGGGCGAGTCGATAAAGTCTTGGGTGCGTGCCTGTGACTGACCTCCAAAGTAGTACAACGACAAAGACCCTGTGATCTCCGATGTGTTGCGGCTATTGGGTGCCTGTTCGGTGACTTTGACTTGGCTGTTGTCGGGTTTGAGGGTGGCCAGCGATTGGCGCACCCGCTCCGCTTCAGGGCCGTTGGGGTGCAATTTGAGATACAACTCAAACTCGGCAACAGCCCGCTCCAGGTCGCCTTGTTGCCAGCGTGCCTTGCCAATCAAAGCCTGTGCTTCTTCGGTGGCCTCTTGGCTCGGAAGGTCCAGCAACTGTTCCAGCTTTTGGATGGCTGCGTTGTTGTCGCCTTGGGCCATCGCTTTTTTGGCCTCGTTCAACAGGGCGTTTACTTCAGCAGAGCTGGAGGCCAAAGGGGTGGTGGGGGCGTTCGGTAAAACCCGTGGCTCGGCGGTGTTCTGGGGGCCAAGACCTTTCAAAATCACCTCCAGTGTGCGATCGCCCCGGCCCAGTCGAACAGCTGCTTGGTTGTCGTCAACACTGCGCAGCACCAGTTTGCGGTCGTTGATGGCCGGGCCCACGTGCTGGTCTATCAACACAACCAAACCGTTGTTGTTGGCGCCTTTGATCGGGTACTCTTTGGTTTGCGGGTTGAGCTCTTCGCGGGTGCTGGTTTGGTAATAAATCTGTGTCAGAGGGCTGTTGGCGGTTGACACACTTCTCAGCAGTTTGATCGGTGAGGTGAACCGGATGGTGAGCACCCGATCGGTTCCCGACCTTTTCACGTCAACCTCGTCGATGTGTTGAGCCTGCGCGACCGTGACACACAATAACAAGCAACTCACTGCAGCCGCGTGATGGAGGGACCAGGGGTGTTTCATGTGACGTGGTTGAGGTGTTGGATCGCGGGGTTCAATCCCATTTGGTGTACGCAGCACCCTTGGTTCCCAAGGGGCGGTGGCACCCAGACTGCGAGCAATCTGTGACACCGGTTTTTTTCTCGTGGGTCAGGCTCTTCTTATCCATGTTGCCCAAGTAGGTCACTCCAGATTGGTGACAGTTTTTGCACCAGCCCGAGCCGTTGCCGAGGCTGCCGTTGTGGTTCATGCGTTGGGTCCAGGCCGTTGTGCTGTTGTGACAAGCGTTGCACTCCATGGCCGTGCCGTTAAGCAGCTGTGCCTCTGGGATGTGGTTGGAAGGTTTAGCGGTTGCTCCTTGCCCGGTGTAAGTGCCGCTGTGACAGGTTTTGCATTGCCCGTTGATGGCCACGTTGGCATGAGTCCTGGCGCCAGCCCAGCTGGTGTAGCCGGCTTTGTGGCAGGTACCGCAATCGGTGGCCCCCAGGCCAGCCACCAACTGGTAAGGAATGTGTGCGGCAGGTTTGCCATCAGCGGGTGGGTAACTGCCACTGTGGCAGGTGCTGCATTGGTTCACCACCGGCACTTGTGTGTGGT
>JBEBBB010000302.1:0-3385 GCA_041158605.1 Pseudomonadota bacterium | reverse complement strand
GACAAGGCCAAACGCCAGCCTGGCAAGTTGAACGACGCCAGCTCTGGCGCCGGCTCCACAGGGCACCTGCTGATGGAGCAGTTGCAACGGGCCACCCAGACCCGCCTGACCCACATGCCCTACAAAGGTGGGGCCGGGACCGAAGCCCACGTGAAGGCGGGCAAATTGAAGGTGTTGGCCGTCTCCAGCGAGAAGCGCACACCCCAGCACCCAGATGTTCCCACCTTTGCCGAGCAGGGGTACAAATCCATGACCGTCAACTCCTGGGTGGGCATGTCGTTCCCCAAAGGCACCCACCCCGACACCGTGCGCAAAATGCACGCGGCGGTGCAAACCGGTTTGGCCAGGCCTGCCGTGCAAGCCCCATTTGAAAAGTTGGGCATGAACGCCATGCCCCTGGGCCCAGAGGGTTACACCCAGCTGGTTCAAAGCGACACCGAGCGCTGGGGCCTGTTGATCCGCAGTTTGAACCTGAAAGCCGAATAAGACATGCCCTTCGTTACCTCACAAGGCCGGTCCATTTATTACGAGCGTCATGGCCAAGGCCCCGCGTTGGTGTTGTTGCACGGGGCTGGGTCCAATGCAGCCACGTGGTGGCAGCAGCTGCCGGTGTTGGCCGCCCACTACACCTGCTACACCATGGACATCCGGTGTTTTGGCCGCTCGACAGCACCCCCTGAGGAGCTGCAGATACCTTTGATGGTGCAAGACCTGTTGGCCCTTTTGGACCAGGAGGGGGTGGAAAAAGCCGCGCTGTTGGGCCAGTCTTTGGGCGGTATGGTGGCGTTGCGCGCCGCGTTACACCACCCTGACCGCGTGGCTGCTTTGGTGGCCTGCGACACCTCCTTGGCGGTGGACCACCCCGGGCAATTGGCCTTGCTGGACCACCGCATCACCGCCGTGGCCGCCATGTCCATTGAACAGCGTTCGCTGGGCCAGTGGTTCATCCAGAACCGCCCAGACCTGGTGGCCTTGTACGCCCAGATCAACCACTTCAACCCCAGCACCCACAGCTTGCCCCCAGCGCAGTGGCGGGCTGCCATGCAGGGCCTGAACCGGCCCCACAACCTGGTGCCATTTGAAGCCTTGCGCGAACTGTCCTGCCCTGTGTTGGTGGTGGTGGGACGGGACGATCCCATCGTGCCGATGGCTTTTGTAGATGAGGTCGCGCAGCGCATACCCGATGTGGCCGTGTGTGTGGTTGAGAACGCAGCCCACTCGGCGTATTTTGAGCAGGCCGGTGTGTTCAACCAGCAGGTGTTGGCCTTCTTGCAAGCCCGCCACCCTTGACGGGGGCTGGTGGCATACTTGCGGGGTATGTGTCGCATACAAAACCAGTCCTTGAAGTATCGGGGGTTCGGTTCAACAATGCGGCCTTCCCTGTTTTGGAGACACCATGAAAAAACTGCTGCCGTTGGTTCTGGCCCTGGGTTTGACCGCACCCGCAATCGCCCAAGAGTGGCCTACCAAACCCGTTCGGGTGGTGGTGCCAGCGCCCGCGGGCAGTTCCCTGGACATCATCGTCCGCACCCTGGGTGACAAGCTCAAAGACCGCTGGAAACAACCCCTGGTGGTGGACAACAAGGCAGGCGCGGGTGGCATGTTGGGCATGGATTTGGTGGCCAAAGCCGCACCCGATGGGCACACCTTGGGCATAGGGTTCAACGGGCCAATTGCGTTCGGTCCGTTCATGTACAAAAAAATGGCCTACGACCCCGCCAAGGACCTGCTCCCCATCGTGCTGACCACCTCGCAGCCCAATGTGTTGGCGGTACCCGCCAACCACCCGGCCAAAAACCTCACCGAGTACGTGGCCTGGGCCAAAGGCCAGGCCAACGGCGTGAGTTACGGGTCGGTGGGCAACGGCAGCTCGTCGCACCTGACCATGGAGTTGTTCCGCAACACCGCCAACTTCCAGGCGGTGCACATTCCTTTTGCAGGGTCACCCCCGGCCGGTTTGTCGATTGCCAGCGGGGAAACCCAAGGCCTGTTCACCGTTGCACCCGCTTTGCTGCCGTTGGTGAACGGGGGCCGGGTGCGTTTGTTGGCGGTGACCAGCACCAAACGCATCGACGGTTTCAAAGATCTGCCCACGGTGGCAGAGTCCGGCTTTCCCGGTTTTGAAGCCTTGGCGTGGAACGGCCTGTTCACTGCCGCAGGTACCCCGCAGGCGGTGGTGGACCGCATCAACACCGACGTCAATGCGGTGATGCAAGACCCCGCCGTGCGCGAATCGTTTGCCAAGCAAGGTTTGATCGTGGGTGGTGGCTCCGCCGCGTCGTTCAAGTCTTTCATCGACAGCGAAGGCCAAAAATGGGGTGCCATCATCAAAAAGGTGGGCATCACCATCGACTGACGGTTCAGTCCACACGGGTGTGTGGTGGTGGATGCCCATGGGCTGCAAACCACCTCTCCAGAAAGGACACCACCACCCGCAACTTGGCCGACCGTTCCAGACGAGACGCGTACACCGCCCACACATCGGCCGGCTGTGTCCAACCGGGCAACACCTGCACCAGTTGCCCGGTGGCGATCAACGGTGCCACCTGCCACACCGATCGCAAAGCCACCCCTCGACCATCCAGTGCCCAACGCAGCACCACTTCCCCGTTGTTGCTTGACAAGGGGCCCGACACCTTGACAGTGGTTTCTTGGCCATCGTTGCGCAATCGCCAGTTGCCAAACGGGTGGTCCCGCTCCTTGATGGGCAAGCAGTCGTGGGACCGCAGGTCGTCAGGGGTGCGTGGGGCCTCCCGGTGGGCCAGGTAGGCGGGGGCCGCACACAGCACCCGGTGGTTGCGCGCCAGTTGGCGGGTGATCAAGTGGGGGGCCACCTCATCACCCACCCGCACATCCAGGTCGTAACCCTCGGCGGCCACGTCGACCAGCCGATCGAACAGGTCCAAACGGACTTGGAGTTTGGGGTGCTCCTGCACCAGCGTGGCCAAAGCGGGTGCCACTTGTTGCCGCCCAAAACCAAAACTGCTGCACACACGCAAAGCCCCTCTGGCTTCCACCTCGCTGCCCCCCACCTCTTGAACGAGTTGGTCCAGATCGTCCAGCACACGTTGGGCCCATCGGTAAACCCGCTCGCCCTCTGCGGTGAGTGCCACCCGGCGGGTGGTGCGGTGCAGCAAGCGGGTGCCCAGCTGGGACTCCAGAACCTTGATGCGTTTGCTCACATAGGCGGGTGATGCCCCCAGGTCGTGTGCCGCGGCTGCAAAACTGGCGTGCCGAACCACCGCACCCAGCACCCGCAGGTCCTCGTTTTGAGGCGTTTGAATGTTCACGATTTGTGGTTTTGATAACAACCAAATCAGGTATTGTGTATGAATTGTGTTCTTTTTATGATCGCACCCATCACCACCTGAAGGAAACCCCCGTG
>JBEBBB010000301.1:0-5806 GCA_041158605.1 Pseudomonadota bacterium | reverse complement strand
GAAGAGGTGCTTGAGAAACTGGCGTAAGACTACCCCCTGCCCGCCAAGTTGCTGGAGCACCGTTCCCTGGCCAAGCTCAAAAGCACCTACACCGACAAACTCGCCCAGCTGGCCCACCCGCAAACCGGGCGGGTGCACACCCACTACGCGCAGGCCGTGGCGGTGACCGGGCGCTTGAGCAGCAACGACCCCAACCTGCAAAACATCCCCGTCCGCACCCCCGAGGGGCGCCGCATCCGTGAGGCCTTTGTGGCCCAGCCAGGTTGGTGTATCGCCAGTGCCGACTACTCCCAAATCGAGTTGCGCATCATGGCCCATATCAGCCAGGATGCAGCCCTGCTCAAAGCGTTTGAAGACGGCGTGGATGTGCACAAAGCCACCGCAGCCGAGGTGTTTGGTGTGGATGCCTGCGAGGTCAGTGCCGAGCAGCGGCGTTACGCCAAAGTCATCAACTTTGGTTTGATTTACGGCATGGGGGGGTATGGTTTGGCCAAAAGCCTGGGCATAGACAACACCGCCGCCAAAAACTACATCGAACGGTACTTCCAACGGTTTGCGGGGGTTCGCCATTACATGGACGCCACCAAAGCCCAGGCCAAAGCCCAGGGATATGTGGAGACGGTGTTCGGCCGCCGCCTGTACCTGCCCGAAATCAACAGCCCCAACGCCCCACGCCGTGCCGGTGCCGAACGGGCCGCCATCAACGCGCCCATGCAAGGTACCGCCGCTGACCTGATCAAGATGAGCATGGTGGCGGTGCAACAAGCGCTGGACGCCCAGGGATTGCAGACCCGTGTGGTGATGCAAGTCCATGACGAGCTGGTTTTTGAGGTGCCCGAGTCCGAGCTTGCCTGGGTGCGGACCGAGGTGCCCCGTTTGATGGCGGGCGTAGCCAACTTGCGGGTGCCACTGGTGGCCGAGGTCGGGGCCGGAGTCAATTGGGAGCAGGCCCATTGACCCGGTGTGGTGTCACAATAAGAACGGGCCCTTCGTGCCTGCCTGCCCACCCATCCATCCCACCAGGAGTTGGTTATGAAAGGTGTTGTGTTCACCGAGTTCATGGAAATGGTCGAAAGCCAGTTTTCCATCGATACCCTGGACCAAGTCATCGATCAAGCGGAGTTGCCCAACCAAGGCGCGTACACCGCAGTGGGCACCTACGACCATGGCGAGCTGGTCCGCATGGTGGTGGCCTTGTCGGGGTTGACCGGGGTACCCACTGGTGATTTGGTCAAAGCCTTCGGCCGGTACATGTTTGGCCGATTTCACCTGCTGTACCCCCGCTTTTTTGAGGGGGTGCCCGACGCCATCACCTTTTTGTCTGGCATTGAAAACGTGATCCACGCCGAGGTGATCAAGCTGTATCCCGATGCCCAGCTGCCCCGCTTTGATTGCCACATGGTGCCAGATGGCCTTGACATGGTGTACCACTCCCCCCGCCATTTTGAAGATTTGGCCCTGGGCCTCCTCGAGGGGGCCTTGGCCCATTGGGGTGGGGGGTACAGCGTCAACTTGCAGCCTGCTGCGAACGGGGGCTCGTTGTTCCAAGTGCGCCGCCTGGTAGGTGCTTGAGTGACCCCAGAGAGTCCCGAAGCGGCCCGCTGGCAGGCCCGCCTGGACCGGGAACGCGCTGCCCGCAAGGCCGCTGAAAAACTGCTGGAAGACAAAAGTTTGGCACTGTACGAGGCCAACCGGCGTTTGACCGATGCGGCCGACAACCTGGAGCGCCAGGTCCAAGAGCGCACACAGGACTTGGCCCAGGCGCTGGCTCAGGCCGAAGCGGCAACACACGCCAAAAGCCGGTTCTTGGCCATGATGAGCCACGAGATACGCACCCCTCTGAATGGCATATTGGGCTTGGGTGAGCTGTTGTCCTTGTCCACACTTGATGCCGAACAGAGCCGGCAGGTGGAGACGATTCGCGCCTCGGGCGAAAACCTGCTGGCCTTGATCAACGACATCCTTGATTTTTCCAAAATCGAGGAGGGGCAGATGACCCTGGAGACGGCTCCTCTGTCGCCGCTGGACACTTTGCAAGGTGTGGTGGCCTTGCTACAGGTGCAGGCCGCTGGCAAGGGTTTGCCCCTGCGGGTGGAAGTGGGTACAGATCTGCCCGCCCAGGTGCTGGGTGATGTGTACCGCCTGCGCCAAGTGTGGCTCAACCTGCTGGGCAATGCCATCAAATTCACCGAAAGGGGTGAGGTGGTGGCGGCGTTGACAGCGGGGCCAGAGGGGTGGTTGTGGGGGGAGGTTCGCGACACCGGTATCGGTATGCCCGAGGCGGTACTGACCCACCTGTTTCAACCTTTTGTTCAGGCCGACAGCTCCACCACCCGCCGGTTTGGCGGCACGGGGTTGGGCTTGGTCATCACCCGCCGCTTGATCGAACTCATGGGGGGGCGGATCGAGGTGAGCAGTGTGCCTGGCCGGGGGTCGGTGTTCCGGTTTGGTTGGCCCGCACCCGGCTGGGTCGCACCGTCACCCCAGGCGGCCACCACACACCCGTTGAACGACCCCATCCGCCCCGACTTGTCGGGGCTCAAGGTGTTGCTGGTGGAAGACCACCCCGTGAACCGGCAGTTGGCTTTGGCACAACTCAGAAAGCTGGGCCTGACCGATGTCAAAACCGCCGCAGATGGCGAGTTTGCGCTGGAGCACCTGCGCCACGGTGTGTTTGATGCCGTGTTGATGGACATGCAAATGCCGCGGCTGGACGGTTTGGCCACCAGCAGGCGCCTGCGTGGGATGCCCCTGGTACACCAACCTTGGGTGATCGCCATGACCGCCAATGCCTACGATGAAGACCGTGACGCTTGCCGCGAGGCGGGTATGGATGGATTTTTGTCTAAACCCGTGTCCGTGCCAGCCTTGGCCGCTGCCTTGGAGCGCGCGTTGGCACACGCGCTGCAGCGGGGAACCTCTGCTTGAACGCTGGCTCAGAGGGTTTTTTAACAGGAGACACGTATGGTTGGGGATGTGTATACAAACGATGTGGCAGCTTTGCTGCCGGGCCGTTCCACCGCTGCTGGTACCAGCCGGCGGTTGGCGCTTCAGGCCGCATTGGGCGTGGGTTACGCCTCGGCGGTGTTGCCCATTGCGGCACAAACCGCGATCCAAACCCCGGCCGACGGCTTGGTGGTGGGGGAGGTCACCATCAACGTGGCGGGTTTTGCCATGCCCGCGTACCGTGCTGCCCCTGCAGGCAAAACCGGGCTGCCTGTGGTGCTGGTGTTGTCCGAGATTTTTGGGGTCCATGAGCATATAGCCGACGTGGCGCGGCGCTTCGCCCGGGCCGGTTACCTGGCCATTGCCCCCGAGCTGTTTGTGCGCCAGGGTGACGCCCAGGGTTATGGCGAAATCGCCAAATTGATGGCAGAGGTGATTGCCAAAGTCCCCGATGCCCAAGTCATGGCCGATTTGGATGCCTGCCTGGTTTGGGCCGGTGCCCATGGGGGCGATTTGAACAAGGTGGGTGTGACCGGCTTTTGCTGGGGGGGCCGCCAAACCTGGTTGTACGCGGCCCATCAAAAGCGCATCAAGGCCGGGGTGGCCTGGTACGGGCGCTTGGTGGGCACCGCTAACCCACTGCAACCCCGCAACCCGGTGGACGTGGTGGGGCAGTTGAATGGCCCAGTGCTGGGCTTGTACGGTGAGGCCGACACCGGCATCCCGCTCGATACCGTGGAAACCATGAAACGTGGTCTTGCCCAGGGCAGCGCAGCAGCAAAGGGTTCCCAGTTTGTGGTGTACCCCCAAGCCCCACATGCCTTCCATGCCGACTACCGCCCCAGTTACCGCCAGGCCGCGGCCCAAGACGGGTGGGCGCGTGCCTTGGCGTGGTTCGCCCAACATGGGGTGGTTTGATCTCGCCCGCTCAAAGGTGGGTTTCGGGTACAGTGCTAGGCCTTGACTTTGGCCTGTAACCCGAATGACCTTGTTCGCAATCTTGATTGGTACCGTGGCGGCTGGCGTGGGCAGCGTTTGGCTGGCAGCTGCCTTGGGCTTTGCCATGCTGGCCCGTTTTCAGCAGCATATGCTCAGCTTGGCGGCGGGGGCGCTGTTGGCCACCGCCTTCATGCACCTGTTGCCCGAGGCCTTTAACAGCGAGGCCAGTGCACAGGAGTTGTTCGCCTTGTTGCTGGCAGGTCTGGTGTTCTTTTTCCTGCTCGACAAAGCCGAGTTGTGGCACCACGGGCACGAACACCACCACGGCACCGACGGCCACGCCGGCCATGCGCACGACCACGTGCATGGCCACGCGCACCAGCACGCCTCGCCCCGCATGGCAGGTGGGTGGTCTGTGTTGGCTGGCGACAGCGTGCACGCGTTTGGCGATGGCATTCTGATCGCCTCTGCCTTTGTGGCCGACATCCGCCTGGGCTTGGTGGCGTCTGTGGCGGTGCTGGCCCACGAAGTGCCCCACCACATGGGTGACTTGGTGGTGCTGCGGCAGGTTAGCGGCACCTCCCGAGCGGCCCTGCTCAAGGTGTCTTTGGCGGGCACGGTTACCGCACTGGGAGGGGTGGTGGGTTACCTGCTGGTCAACGGGCTGGGCGAGTGGCTGCCGTATTTTCTGGTGGCCGCGTCCAGCAGTTTTGTCTACGTGGCACTGGCCGACTTGATCCCCCAGCTGCAGCGCCGCCTCAACTTGCGCGACACCATCGCCCAGGTGTGCTGGTTGGCAGGGGGCATAGGGTTGGTGACCCTGGTGAGCGGACTGGCCCACGGGGGGCATTAACGCCCCGGGGGCCTGTTGGTGTGGTTCAACCCCGCGCGCAGGGCAAACCTGGCGTGCGGCACCACTCGCTCCAGCTGCCGGCGTACAAAGCCGTTAAGCCGTAACCCGCTATGGCCATGGCCAACACGTTGGGTGTGGCGGTCACACCACTGCCGCAGTGGTGGACCACCGTGGCAGGGTCGCGCCCCGCCAGGCGCTGCGCCCACAAGGTGCGCAGGGTCTCGGGTGGCAGAAAACGGCCATCGGGGCCTAGGTTGGAAGTGAAGGGGTGGTTCAATGCCCCAGGTATATGGCCCGCCACCGGGTCCAATGGCTCCACATCCCCCACAAAACGCGCTGTGGCGCGGGCGTCCACCACCACCTGTTGGGGGTGGCCGAGGCGCCTGGCCACCGTGGTGGTGTGGACCAGCTCAACCAATGGGTTCGTGGCCACAAACCGGCCCATGGGCGCGGTTGATGGGGCGTCTACCGACACGGCGCCGCCGGCCGTTGTCCAGGCGTTCCAGCCACCATCGAGCACGGCCACGGCCGCGTGGCCGCACCATTTCAGCATCCACCACAAGCGCCCGCAGTAGTGGGCGCCTTGGCGGTCGTACACCACCACCTGGTCACCCGGGTTCACACCCCAGTCGCGCAAGCGCTGGGCAAAAGCCTCTCGGGTGGGCAGGGGGTGGCGCCCGCCATTCACCGCCGGTTGTGGGGCGTGCGCGCTCAGGTCTTTTTCAAGGTCGGCGTGTGCGGCACCCGGTATGTGGCCGCTCTGGTAGGCGGCCAAACCCGCGGTGGGTTGGCCCAGGTCGTTGCTGCAATCAAACACCCGGACGGTCGCGCCCGAGGCCAACAGGGTTTGGAGCTGCGTGGCGCTGATCAGGGTCTCAAACAGCGGGGATGGGGTCATGCGTGCTCCTCGGCGGGCAAACGGGGCATGGCCCGCTCGCGCAAAAAGGTGGCGGTCACACCGCTGCCCACAATCAGGGCCATGCCCAACCACCCGTAGATGGACAGGTTGTCACCAAACACCAGCAGCCCGTACAAGCCTGCAAAGGCGATGCCAAAGTACTGCAGGTT
>JBEBBB010000300.1:0-4643 GCA_041158605.1 Pseudomonadota bacterium | reverse complement strand
GTTGTGGCCTGAACCCGCACAAACAAGCTGGCGTCCACACCCAGCTGCTCAGCTGGGTGTGCGGCGCAAGGCCCGCACCCGCTCCTGGATGGCATCGGCATCCAGCGCGTCATCGGTGTGGGCCAAGTAGGCCTCCAGGTCTGCCACCGCACGGCTTACATCACCCCGCTCGGCCCAGGCCAAACCCCGGTCGCGGCGCTCTTCCCAGGCCTCGGGCAGCAGCAGCACCAACCGGTCCAGCACAGCCCCCAGGCGGCCCCAATCGGCCTGGGCTTGGTAAATGTCTTTGAGGTTGCGCAACACACGGGCCAATATGTCACGCGGGGGCGTGGACTGCAGGTACAAGCCCACAGGCACATCGTAGTCGTCAACCAGGCCGTGGCGGCGTTTGAAGGGCTCCAAACGCTCTGACAACTCCTCGCGGCTCAGGGATTGACCGGTAAACGGGTCGATCACCACCTGGCCTTGGGGCAGGTTGACCTTCACCATGAAGTGCCCCGGAAAACCCACCCCACGGGCCTGCAGGCCTATGGCTTGAGCCAACTCCAACCACAAGATGGCCAAGGTGATGGGAATGCCACGCCGCGTGCGCAACACCACATTCAGGTGGCTGTTGTCAGGGTCGTAGTAATGGTTGACATTGCCACCAAAACCCATGTCCATAAAAAAGAACTGGTTCAACTGCCGCAACCGCTGCATGGGTGGGGCGTCAACGGGCAGGCGGCGTTTTAAGCGGGCCAGCAGTTGGTCCACATCCCCCAAAACCGTTTGCACGTCCAGATCGGGGTACTCGTCCATGGCCACCGCAACGGTGGCCTCCATCAGCGGGAAACCATCGTCCTCGGCCACCAGGGTCGCAAAATAATCCAAGGGGCTGGGTGTATGCAGTGCCAACATCGGGCTTTACCTCCGGACAAACTGCCGCAGGTTCAGCCCGGACAGCAGCAACACACCAAAATACACCACCACAGCGCCGCTGACCACAGCGGCCACCGCCAGCACCCTGGACCCGGCTTGCCCAGCCTCCAGCCAGCTGTAACGGCCCCCGGCCCACAACAAAAACACCGCCAGAACCGCAGATGCGGCCACCACCTGCAGACCCAACCGGGCCCACCCTGGCTGGGGTTGGTACACACCCCGTCGCAGCAGCCCGGCCAACAACCAACCCGCGTTCAACCAAGCCCCCAAACCGATGGCCAAAGCCAGCCCCGCGTGGGCCAAGTAGGGCACCAACAAGGCGTTCAACACCTGGGTGCAAACCAACACCACCACCGCGATGCGCACCGGGGTGCGGATGTCCTGGCTGGCATAGTACCCTGGCGCCAGCACCTTGATGGCGATCAGCCCCACCAGCCCCACGCCGTAGCCCATCAAGGCCCGGGCGGTTTGTTGCACATCACCGGTGGTGAAGGCACCATAGTGGTACAACACCGCCACCAGGGGTTGCGCAAACGTCAGCAACGCCACCGCACAAGGCACCGCCACCAACACCACCCAGCGCAAGCCCCAATCCAGCAAACCACTGTAGCGGTCGTTGTCACCACCCGCCTTGGCGCCCGCGAGCTGGGGCAGCAGCACCACGCCCAAGGCAACCCCCAGCAAGGCGGTGGGAAACTCCATCAAGCGGTCGGCATAGGTCAACCAACTGACACTGCCCGTGCCCAAGTGCGAAGCGATCTGGGTGTTGATCAACAACGAAATTTGCGCCACGCTCACACCCAACAAAGCCGGTGCCATCAAAGTGGTGATGCGGCGGGTACCCGGGTGCCGCCAGGCTAGGCGCAAACCGCCCCAGGTCACCGACAAACGCGGCAACAGGCCGAGTCGGTGCAACACAGGGAGCTGCACCCCCAGTTGCAACACGCCACCCAACACCACCCCACCAGCCATGGCGTAGATGGGGGGTACACCCCGTGCCGCCAACCAGGGCGCGCCCCACCAGGCCGCACCTATCATCGCCACGTTGAGCAACACCGGTGTGGCAGCGGGCAACGCAAACCGTTTCCAAGAGTTCAAAATACCCGCAGCCAACGCCACCAGCGACATGAACCCGATGTAAGGAAACATCCAGCGGGTCAACAGCACCGCGGTGTCAAACCCGGCCGGGTTTTGCAACAAGCCGCTGGCCATGGCCCACACCAACACAGGTGCACCCACCACCCCCAACACACAGGTCACCAGCAGCGCCCACGCCAGAACCGTGGCCACCTGATCGATCAAAACCTTGGTGGCCTCGTCACCATCGGTGGTGCGGCTGGCGGCCAACACCGGAACAAAAGCCTGGCTGAACGCCCCTTCAGCGAACAAACGGCGCAGCAAATTCGGGATCCGAAAAGCCACGTTAAAGGCGTCGGTCTGCGCGCTGGCCCCAAAGGTGGCAGCGATCAACAACTCGCGCACCAAGCCCGTGATGCGGGAGGCCAAGGTCAGCAGCGAAACCAGGGAGGCGGATTTGAACAGGGTCACAGCAGGAGTTTAGCCGCCCCACTAAAATGGCCTGGTGACACACATACTCAACGCCGATCTGCACTGCCACTCTGTTGTTTCAGATGGCACCCTGACCCCCGAGGTGCTGGCCACACGGGCCCACCAAAACGGGGTTGAGTTGTGGGCGCTGACCGACCACGATGAGGTGGGCGGCCAGCACCGGGCCATGGCAGCGGCACAAGCTGTGGGCCTGCCCTACCTCACTGGCGTTGAGATTTCAGTCACCTTTGCTGGGGTGACCGTGCATATCGTGGGATTGGGTTTTGACCCTGACCACCCCGAGCTGGTGCAAGGCTTGGCTGAGACCCGTGGTGGCCGGGGCTCGCGCGCCCAAGAAATGAGCGATGGTTTGGCCAAAGTGGGTATCAAAGGCGCGTACGAAGGCGCTTTGCGGTATGTGGGCAACCCAGAGCTGGTGTCCCGCACCCACTTTGCCCGGTTTTTGGTCGACAGTGGTGTGTGCGCCGACACCCACGAGGTGTTTCGCAAGTACCTGACAGAAGGCAAACCGGGTTTTGTACCCCACCGCTGGGCCAAACTCGGGGATGCGGTCCGCTGGATACGGGGCGCTGGTGGTGTGGCCGTGATCGCGCACCCCGCCCGCT
Organism: Pseudomonadota bacterium; assembly: GCA_041158605.1. Lineage (GTDB taxonomy): Bacteria > Pseudomonadota > Gammaproteobacteria > Burkholderiales > Burkholderiaceae_C > JBEBBB01. The sequence goes on along the minus strand of JBEBBB010000300.1, from coordinate 1,551 downwards.
ACGACCACAGCCCCACCCAAGAATACGCCCTGTTCACCGAGTTCAAAGCCCACGGTGGACAGGCGGTTGAAGTGGTGACAGGCAGCCACAGTGCCAGCGAATTTGTGAAATACGCCGATATGGCTCTGGAACTGGACCTGGCCGCCTCACGCGGCAGCGACTTCCACAGCCCGGAAGAAAGCCGCTGCGACCTGGGGCAATTGCCCTTCCTCGAAGGCCGCCTGACACCCGTGTGGGAGCTGCTGGCCGACCGGGTCAGGCACTGACGTGACCACCGCCCCCAGCCGCACCTTGGGCGGCGTGTTGTTTTTGGTGGTCGCGACCGCCTGTTTTGTGGTGCTCGACAGCACCGTCAAGATCGTGGGGGCCACCTTTTCGGTGCTGATAGCGGTGTGGTTCCGCTACCTGTTCCAGGCCGTGGCCATGGCGGGTTTGGTGTTGCCCACGCGGGGTTGGGCCTCCTTGCGCACCCAACACCCTTGGCTGCAAGCCCTCAGGGGCTTGCTGTTGCTGTTGGTGAGCGTGTTGTCGTTCTGGAGTTTGCGCTACATGCCAGTGGGTGAGTTCACGGCCATTTTGATGCTCACGCCGTTGATGGTGGTGCTGTTGGCTGCTGTGTTTTTGCACGAAAAGGTAACCCCCTTGCGCTGGCTGCTGGTGCTGGGCGGGTTCAGCGGGGCGCTGCTGGTGGTGCAACCCACAGGGGCTGCTGTGGGATGGGTCACCATCCTCCCCTTGGGTATCGTGGTGTCTTATGCGGCTTTTCAAATTTTGACCAGCCGCCTGGCCCGCACCGAACACGCCCTGACCATGCATTTCTACACCGGTTGGGTGGGGGTGTTGGCGCTCAGCTTGGGGTTGCCCTGGTTTTGGGAAGCCATCCCCGGCATCACCACCTTTTTGCAACTGTGCCTGATCGGCTTGATGGGCACTGTGGGGCATTTTTTGTTGATCATCGCGTTTGGCCGCAGCCCCGCCGGTGTTTTGGCCCCGTTTTTGTACACCCAGGTGGGCTTCGCCATGTTGGCGGGTTGGCTGGTGTTTGACCACGTGCCTGGCCCACCGGAACTGATGGGCGTGGCCCTGATCGTGGGTTGTGGTGCCACCTCGGCCTGGCTGGCGGCCCGGCGCTGATGGGACAATCCACACCATGTCGCAGTATTTTGAAGTCCACCCCGACAACCCCCAACCCCGCTTGCTGAAACAAGCGGTGCAGCTGCTTGAAAAAGGCGGCGTGCTGGCCGTGCCCACCGACTCCAGCTACGCCCTGGTCTGCCACCTGGACGACAAAGCCGCCGCCGACCGCTTGCGCCGCATCCGCCAGGTGGACGACAAACACCACCTCACGCTGCTGTGCCGCGACCTGAGCGAACTGGCCAGCTACGCCCGGGTGGACAACCGGCAGTACCGCCTGCTCAAACTGGGCGCCCCGGGGGCCTACACCTTCATCCTGGAAGCCAGCAAAGAGGTGCCCCGGCGCCTGAGCCACCCCTCGCGCAAAACCATAGGCCTGCGCGTGCCCGAGCACAAAACGCTGCTGGCCCTGCTGGA
>JBEBBB010000299.1:0-9741 GCA_041158605.1 Pseudomonadota bacterium | reverse complement strand
ACCACCGAGATCGCTCAAGGCAACCAGGATTTGTCACAGCGGACCGAGACCCAGGCCAGCAACCTCGAGGAAACCGCTGCGTCCATGACCCAAATCACGGAAACTGTGCGGCAAACGGCCGATTCGTCGCGCCAAGCCAGCGAATTGTCCAGCCAGGTCAGTGACACCACTGCCCAAAGCAGCGAAGCGGTTAACGAGCTGGTGTCCACCATGCAAGAGATCCACAAGGCATCGGCCCGCATAGGCGACATCACCCAAGTGATCGATGGCATCGCCTTCCAAACCAACATCCTGGCGCTGAATGCCGCGGTGGAGGCGGCCCGTGCGGGCGAGCAGGGCCGTGGTTTTGCGGTGGTGGCCGCCGAGGTGCGCTCGCTGGCGCAACGTGCCGCCACAGCCGCCAAAGAGATCAAACAGCTCATTGACAACTCGGTTGAGAAAGTCAACGAAGGGCAAACCAAAACCGAGGCGGTCAAAGCCACCATGCAGGTGGCCCTGCAAGGGGTTCAGCAGGTCAATGTGTTGATGACCGAAATCACACACGCCGCCAACGAGCAGTTGTCGGGTATTTCGCAGATCAACGCTGCCATCACCCAGATGGATACCATCACCCAGCAAAACGCGGCTTTGGTTGAGGAAATCGCGGCTTCAGCGGTGTCCTTGGAAAACCTGTCGCAAAACGTGACCGAAACGGTGAAGGTCTTCAAAATCGACAACACCAGCTACAGCCAGGGCAATGCCGCTGTGGCCATGCGCCGTCAAAACAAAGCCTTGGCCTACGAGGGCGCTGACTGATCTCAACGCGAGCGGCGCACCCGCAGCACCTCGTCCAGAATCAGCCCGATGGCCCCTGCGGTGATGGCCGCATCGGCCAGGTTAAAAGCCGGGAAATGCCCCCCGTGGAACACTGGCGCCAGCCACCGCCAGTGAAAGTCGAGCATATCGACCACATACCCGTGCACCAAACGGTCGATCACGTTGCCCAGTGCCCCGCCCAACAGGCAACTGATCGAAAACGCGAACAGTTTTTGCCCGTGGTGTGAGCGCAGCATCCAGACCATGAAGGCGGCAGCCCCCACCCCCACTGCGGTGAAAAACCAGCGCTGCCAGCCACCAGCTTGGGCCAAAAACGAAAAAGCCGCGCCGGTGTTGTGGACCCGGACGATGTTAAAAAAACCGGTGACCACCGTGCTGTCGCCAGGGCGGTAAAGCCCGAGTATCAACACCTTGGTCAATTGGTCGGCCACCAGAACCAAACCGGCCAGCAGCAGCCAGGGCGTTAACCCCCCGCTGCCGCCGGCTCCCCCAGGGCCTCCAGGCCCGCCAAATCCACCAGGGCCCTTGCCCCCTTTGGGTGGTCCGCCAGCCCCTCCTGGGCCTTTGCCACCACGGCCCGCCGGGGCTTTGCCGCCGCCGGCCATGTCAGGCCACCACCCGCTGTTCGCCCTGGCCGTGCAGGTTGCCGATGCAACGGCCGCACAGGTCGAGGTGCTCGGTGTGGGTGCCCACATCGGCTTGGTAGTGCCAGCACCGCCCGCACTTGGCGGCGCTGGCCGGTTGCACCTGCACCGCCACGTCCTGGCCCAAGACCAGGTCCACCGCGGAGACGATCAACACAAATTTCAGATCCGCACCCAGGGTCTGCAAAAGCGCGTGGTCTTCGGGGCCCACGGTCAAGGTCACGGTGGCTTGCAGCGAGGAGCCCACCTGGCCCGCCGCGCGAAGGTCCTCGATCGCTTTGTTCACCAAACCGCGCAACTCGCGCACCCGTGTCCATTTCTGCAAAACGACCTCTTGCGGGGCTGGGAGTTGCAGGTAGGTTTCGGTAAAGATGCTGGGGGTGTGGCCCACCAAGGTCCAGATTTCCTCGGCGGTGAAGCTCAGGAACGGGGCCATCCAGCGCAGCATCGCGTGTGTGATGGTGTGCAGGGCGGTTTGGGCCGAGCGGCGCGCCAGGCTGTTGGGGGCTGTGGTGTACAGGCGGTCTTTCAGCACATCCAGGTAAAACGCGCCCAGGTCTTCGCTGCAGTACACCTGCAGCTTGGCCACCACAGGGTGGAACTCGTAGCGGTCAAAGTGGGCCAGGATGTCGGCTTGCAACTGGGCCGCGCGGTCCAGGGCGTAGCGGTCGATCTCCAGCAGCTGGTCCACGGGCACCGCGTCGCGGCTGGCGTCAAAGTCGCTGATGTTGGCCAGCAGGAAACGCAAGGTGTTGCGGATGCGGCGGTAGGCATCAACCACCCGGGCCAGGATTTTGTCGTCACCGGCGATGTCGCCGGAGTAGTCGCTGGCGGCCACCCACAAGCGGATGATCTCGGCGCCCAGTTTTTGGCTCACCGCCTGGGGGTCGATGCCGTTGCCCAGCGATTTGCTCATTTTGCGGCCCTGGCTGTCGACCGTGAAGCCGTGGGTCAACAGGCCTTTGTAGGGCGCGCGGTCGTACAGGGCGCAGCCCAGCAGCAAAGAGCTGTGGAACCAGCCCCGGTGTTGGTCGTGGCCTTCCAGGTAGAGGTCGGCCTCGGGGCCCTGCGCGTGCGACGCCCCGTTGGGGTAGGCCTGCGCATGGCTGCCACGCAGCACGTGTTGGAACGTGGACCCAGAGTCGAACCACACCTCCAAAATATCGGTGCTTTTGGTGTAGTGGGGTGCGTCTTCAGCGCCCAAGATCTCTTCTGTGGTGACGCGGCTCCAGGCCTCGATGCCACCCTTTTCAACAATGTCAGCGGCCTGGTCCAGGATGGCCATGGTGCGGGGGTGCAACTCGCCGCTGTTTTTGTGCAGGAAAAACGGCACCGGCACCCCCCAGCTGCGCTGGCGCGAAATGCACCAATCGGGCCGGTTGGCGATCATGTCGCGCAAACGCGCCTTGCCGTTTTCCGGGTAAAAGCTGGTTTGTTCGATGGCGTCCAAGGCCAGTTGGCGCAGGGTTTTGGGCGCCTTGTCTTGGGTGAAAACCCCTTCGCCCTCGTCCATGCGGATGAACCACTGGGCGGCCGCGCGGTAAATCACCGGTGTTTTGTGGCGCCAGCAGTGGGGGTAGCTGTGGGTGATGCCCACGGTGGCCATCAGCCGGTTGTTTTGCCGCAGCACATCGATCACCTGTGCGCAGGCCTTCCAGATGTGTTGCCCACCAAAAAAGGGCAGCTCGGGGGTGTACACGCCGTTGCCCTGGACGGGGTTCAGGATGTCGTCGTAGGCCAGGCCATGCGCCACACACGAGTTGAAGTCGTCCACGCCGTAGGCCGGCGCCGAGTGCACGATGCCAGTGCCGTCACCCGCGGTCACGTAGTCGGCCAGGTACAGGGGGCTTTGGCGTTGGTAGCTGTAGGCCCCGCCGGTGTGACCGCCTTCGGCGTTGTAGAGGGGGTGGCGGAACACCAGGCCCTTGAGGGCGGCACCGGGGGCGGTGGCGATCACGGAGCCGGTCAGCTGGTACCGCTCCAGGCATTTCTCCACCAGCTCTTGCGCCAACAGCAACACGCCCCGGGGGGTGTCCACCAAGGCATATACCAATTCGGGGTGGGCGTTCAGGGCCTGGTTGGCGGGGATGGTCCAGGCGGTGGTGGTCCAGATCACCGCAAACGCCTGTTGGCCCGCTGGCAGCTGTGGCAAACCAAAGGCCTGGGCCAGCGCTGTGGTGTCGTCGGCCTCAAAAGCCACGTCCAGCGTGTCGCTTTTTTTGTCTGCGTATTCGATTTCGAACTCCGCCAGCGAGCTGCCGCAATCGAAACACCAGTACACCGGCTTCAAGCCACGGTACACAAAACCCCGTTCGATCACCCGTTTGAAGGCCCGGATTTCGCCCGCCTCGTTGGCAAAGTCCATGGTGCGGTAAGGCCGCTCCCAGTCACCCAGCACCCCCAAGCGTTTGAAGTCTTCGCGTTGCTGCTGGATTTGTTCGGTGGCGTAGGCCCGGCTTTTGGCCTGCATGTCGTCCCGGCTGAGGTTGCGGCCGTGTTTTTTCTCGATCGCGTTTTCAATCGGCAAGCCGTGGCAATCCCAACCCGGGATGTATTGCGCGTCAAAACCGGCCAGTTGGCGGCTTTTGACGATCATGTCTTTGAGCACCTTGTTGACCGCATGCCCCATGTGGATCTGACCGTTGGCATAGGGCGGTCCATCGTGCAGCACAAACAAGGGGGCGCCTTGTCGGGCTTCGCGCAGGCGTTTGTACAGGCCGCCTTCGTTCCAACCTTTCACCCAAGCGGGTTCCCGTTGGGGCAGGTTGCCCCGCATGGGGAACGGTGTGTCGGGCAGGTTCAGCGTCTGGCTGTGGTCGGTGGCTGGGGTATCGGACATGGTGTGTATGGGGCGGTTCGGTGGTGCGGGTCGCGCGGCCAAGCGGGCGCGTGCGCAAAGGCCCTGGCACACCAGGGCGGCTGCGGTGCGGGGTTAAATTCGGTCGCGCGTGGTCTGGCGACGCACCGACGCGTGGCTGGCGGCGTGCGCGCGCAACCACGCCCTGGCGTTGTCACAGTCGTGGGCTATGCCCGCCGTGAGCGCTTCCAGGCTGTCGTATTTCAACTCGTCATGGAGTTTGTGCAGCAGGTCCACCCGAATGATTTTACCGTAGGCCTCGCCGGGCAACGCCGCGGGGGCTAGCGCACGCTGGACCGCCTCGGGCCATTCCAGGCAGTGTGTCTCCAGCAACACCCGGCCTCCGTTCACATCGTTGGGGTCCAGCGAAGGGCGCACCCCCAGGTTGGCCACCCCGGGCAGGGGGGGGGCTTCGAGGTCGGGGTGCAGGCCGTGCACCGCCACCACAAAAATGCCGCTGGCTGCGGGCTTCCAGTGGGCAAAACGCAGGTTCAGGGTGCGGAACCCATCCCCCGCGCCTGCGCGCGATGCACCCAGTTCGCGGCCCAGCTGCCGCCCATGGACCACATGGCCGCTGATGCTGTACGGCCGCCCCAGCAGCGCCCCTGCGTCGTCGAGTCGCCCGCCGGTCAAGGCGTCGCGCACCGCCGAGCTCGACACCCGCAGCCCGTGTACCTCGTAACTCATCATGCGGGCCACATCAAAGCCCTGTTGGGCGCCGGCGGCATCCAGCATCGCGTAATCGCCCAGGCGTTGGGTGCCAAAGCGGAAGTCGTCCCCCACCAAAACGTACTTCACCCCCAAAGTGCCAACCAACACATCGTCGATAAAGGCTTGGGCGGGTTGTTGGGCCAGGGTGTCGTTGAAGGGCAACACCACGCAAATGTCCACACCACAGCGGGCCAACTCCCCCAATTTGTCACGCAAGGTGGCAATGCGCGCAGGGGCCAGTTCTGGTTTGTGGTGCCGCTGGGCAAAGTAGTCGCGGGGGTGGGGCTCGAAGGTCAACACGCAACTGGGCACACCCCGGTGGCGGGCTTCGTTGATCAGCAGCGCCAGCATGGCTTGGTGGCCCCGGTGCACCCCGTCGAAGTTGCCGATGGTCAGTGCACAACCACCGCTATGGGCCAAGTGTTGCTGCAACGCCCGTCCTGGGCCTCGGAATATTTTCATATGCAATCTGTAGCGAGGTCCGCACGGAGGCCGACACAAAACCACGGTATATTGACACAAACCATTCAGACTGGTGCCGCCAACGCACCAGCCACGTGTCCTTTGTGCGGGTGCCCTGTGGGGCGTTGTGAGCGGAGGTTCGGCTTTGAAGGTGTTGAAATTGTCGGCGCAGGGCTTGCCGCAGTCCTGGATCAGCCTTGAAGAGGCGGTGCTGCACTACGCGGCCGATGAGGTGCGCTGGGAAATGGGGGCCGAGGTCGCGGTGTTCCACGGCGGTCACAACGCCGTCACCGGTTTGCAATCGGTCATTGCGGTCAACTCCATCATTGGTACGCGTGGTGTGCCCCGCATCAACCCCTTCGACCTGCGCCCTACACTCAGCAACACCAAGCTGTTCGCCCGCGACCGCAACATCTGCGCCTATTGCGGCCACCCCTTTCACGAAACCGAATTGACCCGCGAGCACATCGTGCCCATCGCTCAAAAAGGGCGCGACCAGTGGATGAACGTGGTCACCGCCTGCCGGGCATGCAACCACCGCAAAGCCAACCGCACACCCGAACAAGCGGGCATGCCGTTGGTGTACGCACCCTATGTGCCCAGCCTCTGGGAAGACTTCATCCTGCGCAACCGCCGCATCCTGTCCGATCAGATGGATTTTTTGATGGCGCACTTGCCCAAATCGTCTCGTTTGCATGGTTGAGCTTGGGGCACAATGCAACTCTCATCTTCTTACTGACCGCTTCAGCTTATGCCTTCTCACCTGGACACCCCGCCGCCCGGGCCGGTGTCGCCGTTGGAACAGGCGCTGGACAACCAGCGCGCTTTGTTGCGCACGGTCATCGATGAAAACCCCAACATCATTTTGCTCAAAGACTGGAACGGCCGGTTTTTGTTGGGCAACCGGGCGTTGGCGCAGCTGTACGGCACCACCCCCGATGGGTTGGTGGGCCAAGACGATGGGGCTTTTAACCCCAACCAAGAACAGGTCGATTTTTACCTGCGCAATGTCCAGGACATCATGCGCCGCTTTGAAACCGAAGTGGTGTTTGAAACCTCGACCGATGCCAACACCGGTGAAACCCGGTACTACCAGTCGATCAAAAAACCCCTGCGGGACGCCAACGGCCAGTTGCAGATACTGGTGATCGCGAACGACATCACCGATGTGCGCAAAGCCCAGCTGCGTGCTGAAGAAAGTGAACGCCAGCTCAACTACGTGTTGGCCGCGACCGGCGAGGGCGTTTGGGACTGGGACATCGACACCGGTTTGGTGCGCCACAACGCCCGTTGGGCGGATATCTTGGGCATGGACCCGCAACAAGTTTCCAACAACATGGAAGAATTTGGTGCCCGCTTGTCGCCTGTGGACCGGCCTGCCGTGATGGCCGCGATCGACCAGTGTTTGCAGGGTGGGGGGCCTTACCGGCACGAACACCGGATGTACCGCACCGATGGCACCGAGATTTGGGTGATAGACCGGGGGGACGTGGTCGAGCGCCACCCCGATGGCCGTGCCAAACGCATGGTCGGCAGTTTTGCCGACATCACCGCCCGCAAACGGGCCGAACACGCGGCGGTGGCCGCCCGCAAGCGGGCCGAGGCGCTCAACGAAGAGATGGCCCAGACCCTGGAGTTGGCGCGCTCCATGGCCCGAGAGGCCACCGATGCCAACCGTGCCAAAGGCGAGTTTTTGGCCAATATGAGCCACGAAATCCGCACACCCTTGAACGGCATTTTGGGCATGGCCCAGTTGCTCAATGACACGCCCCTGAGCGTCCAACAGGCCGAGTACCTCAAGGCCATCTCCAGCAGTGGCGACAGCCTGTTGCACATCGTCAACGACATCCTGGATTTTTCCAAAATCGAGGCCGGCAAGCTGGAGCTGGAGCACATCGATTTTGAAATCACAGACCTGCTCCATGGCGTGTTGGACATGGTGGCGCTGCGGGCCCGTGAAAAACAAGTCCAGGTGAGGCACCATGTGGACGCGGTATTGCCCCCAGGTTTGCACGGCCCGCGCCAGCGCATCCAGCAGGTCTTGCTCAACCTGGTGGCCAACGCGGTCAAGTTCACACCAGCAGGGCATGTCGATATTGCCGTGTCTTTGTCGGGCGATCAGGGCAACCCCCATTTGCGTTTTGATGTCACCGACACCGGCATAGGCATCCCCGACGACCAGCTCAAAGAACTGTTCCAGCCCTTTAACCAATTGGACTCTTCCACCACGCGGCGTTTTGGTGGCACCGGTTTGGGGTTGTCGATCTCCAGGCGTTTGGTGGATCTCATGGGGGGGCGCATAGGCGTGGACAGCCGGGCGGGGCGGGGCTCCCATTTCTGGTTTGACGTGCCACTGGCCCGCAGCGGCCGTTCGGTGCCCGCGTCACCAGCCAAACCGCCCGACACCAAGTCCACCGCATCATCACCCATTTCGCACCGGCTCAAGGTGTTGCTGGCCGAAGACAACGCCATCAACCAAGCCGTGGCGCTGGCCGTTTTGAAACGCATGGGCCACGACGTTGTGGCCGTGGCCAATGGCCAAGAGGCTTTGGACGCCCTGTCCCGAGCCGCTTTTGATGTGGTGTTGATGGACTGCCAGATGCCCACCATGGACGGCTTTGAGGCCACCCGCCAGCTGCGCGCGGGCAAAGCCGGCGCGGCGGCGCAAACCACACCTGTGGTCGCGCTCACTGCCAATGCCATGGTCGGTGACCGCGAACGTTGTATCGCTGCGGGCATGAACGAATACGTGGCCAAACCCCTCAAGGTGGAGGCCTTGCAGGCGGCGTTGGCCCAGGTCTTGAACCCAGGCCCCGCCGCCGCTTAAGCGAACACGCCAGCGGTATCCTGCATGCGGTTGGCCACCTCACCCAGGTGGTGCAGGGTGTCGCCATAGGTCATTTCCAGTTGGGTCAGGCGTTTGAACTGGTGGCTGACCACGTACTCGTCGGTCACACCAATGCCGCCGTGCAGTTGCACCGCTTGTTGCCCCACGTAGCGCATCGACAAACCCAGTTGCACCTTGGCACGGGCCATGGCCTGGCGCCGTTCTGTGGCTGGGGTGTGCAGTTTGAGGTTGGCGTAGTAGGCCATGCTGCGCGCCAACTCCAGCTGCATTTTCATGTCGGCGATGCGGTGGCGCAAGGCCTGGAAGCTGGCTATGGCCACCCCAAACTGTTTGCGGGTGTTCAGGTACTCGGCGGTGGTTGCCACCACCTGGTCCATCACACCCACCGCCTCGGCGCAGTGGGCTGCAATGCCCACATCCACCGCCCATTCCAGCGCGGCCAAGCCTTCGGTGGTGACCAGGGTTGCTGGGCTGTTGTGGAACACCACATCGGCGGCACGGCTGCCGTCTTGCAGGCCATAACCCCGAGCCGACACCCCCTCGCCCGCGCCCACCAGGAACAAAGCCAGGCCAGTGCTGGTTTGGGCGGGTACCAGGTAGGCTTGTGCCAAGTCACCTGCAGGCACCAGGTCTTTTTGCCCCTGCACGGTCCAGCCATTGCCGCTGGGTGTGGCAGTGGTGTTGCAGCGGTCCAGGCGGTAGCGCGCCCCCCGTTCTTGGTGCGCCAGTACTACCAAGCGTTCACCGCTGGCCAGGCTTTCCAGCCAATCGGCTTTCACCGCGTCGGGGGCGTAAGCCCCCAAAACGGCTGTGGCCACCAGGGTCTGTGCCAAGGGTTCCACCACCAAACCACGGCCCAGGGCCTCCATGGCCACCAGCCCTTCAACCGGGCCCATGCCCATGCCGCCGTATGCCTCGTCCACGTAAAGGCCACACAGGCCCAACTCGGCCAGTTCGCGGTAGGTGTCCAGGTCGCACCCACCGGCTGCTACCGTGGCACGGCGGCGTTCAAAGGTGTAGGCCTTGTCCACCCAGCGGGTCACGGCATCGCGCAGTTGCAACTGGTCGTCGGAAAAATCAAAGTCCATGGTCGTCCTCCTCAGCCCAGCACCGTTTGGGCCACGATGTTGCGCTGCACCTCGTTGCTGCCACCGTAGATGGTGGTTTTGCGCATGTTGAAGTAGTTGGCGGCCAAGGGGGCATTGCCCACCACACCACCCGGGAAGTCGCCTTGCCAGCCCGCGTCCATGGCCTCAAAAAGGTAGGGCAGGCTGTAGGGGCCTGCGGCCAACATCATCAGTTCGGTGTAGCGCTGTTGGATCTCGCTGCCCTTGATCTTGAGCAGGCCCGCAATGTCCAGGGGGTTTTTGCCCGACTTTTCGGCCGACAACACCCGCAGCACC
>JBEBBB010000298.1:0-3682 GCA_041158605.1 Pseudomonadota bacterium | reverse complement strand
GTGGTGCGGTGGCCGGTGGCCGGGTGTTGGCGGATTGGCCCGGCTTGGCCAAAGCCCAGTTGTTGGACGGGCGTGACCTGCGGCCCACCACCGACCTGCGCGCTTTGTGGGCGGCCGTGGCGCAACGGCAGTGGGGGCTGGACCCGACCCAGGTGGCCGGGCGGGTGTTGCCGGGTTACACCGGTGTGGGTTTGGGGTTGTGGCATGTCTGAACGGTTGTTGAGTAAGCTGTGGATAGGGTTTGCCTTGGTGTGGATTGGGGGTGTGGCCAGCCCTCTGCAGGCCGCGCCGGTGCAGGTGCCCGATCCCGCAGCGTGGGCCACCATGCGCCCCGCCGAACAGGCCCAACAGCGTGAAGCGCTGAAGCACCAACTGTCGCAGGCCACACCCGCCGAGCGCCAGGCCTTCCGCGAGCAGCTGAAACAGCGCCTGGCCAACATGCCGCCGCGCGAGCGCAAAGCCTTGATCGAGCAGACCCGTGAGCGTTGGGAGGCCATGCCCCCCGAGGAAAAACGCCAGCAGGCCGAGGCCCGCCGCGCCCAAGTCGAGTCCATGACGCCGGCTCAACGGCGCGAACTGGTTCGCCAGCGCCAAGCCGTGCTGGAAAAACTCAGCCCCGAAGAGCGCCGGGCCCTGCGCCAAAAACTGCCCGCCCGTTGAGCACCATGAACCCCTCCGACGGCTGGCAGCTTTGGCAACAGGCTTGCCGGGGTGACGCCGCCAGCGCCACCCGTTTGGTGCGCCAACTCACCCCCCAGGCCTTGGGCCTGGCCTTGCAAATTTTGCGGCAGCACGCTGACGCCGAAGACGTGGTCCAGGAGGCCTTTTTGCGGCTCTGGAACAGCGACCCGCAAAGCGACCGTGGGGCCACCGTGGCCACCTACTTCAACACCATCGTCATCAACCGTTGCAAAACCCTGCTGACCAAGCGCCGCGAGCTGGCCACCGACCACGAAACCCTCACCACCTGGTCCGACCAACAGCAAATGGCACAAGGCCCCAGCGCGGGGGCCGAGGAGGGGGCGGTGCCCTCAGCCGCCTTGACCGATGCGATGCAACGCTTGCCCGCCAGACAACGCATGGCCCTGGCCATGTGGGCATACGCCGACGCCGATGTACCCGCCATCGCCAGCGCCATGGAACTTGAACCCAACGCCGCGCATCAACTGTTGCACAGGGCCAAACAAGGCCTGCGGCAACTGCTCACAGGAGTGCGACCATGACCACCCACCACCCCACGCCAGGGCCAACCGAGCCCACCACACCGCTGGACGACCTGTCGCTGCGCGCCTGGATGCAACAGACCACCGCCGCCCAGCATCACCCACAGCAGCAGGCGTTGGAAGACCGCATCCTGGCCCAATGGGCCCTGCGCGACCACCGGGGCGCCGGCCACCAACCGGTCGGCTCCGGCTTGTTGGCCATGGACCATGCACCTGTGCCGTTTCACCGCTGGGCCCTGGGGGCTGTGCTGGCCGTGGCGGTTTTGGCGGTGGTGCTGGGATGGCAGGCCCGTTTGTTAGACGCCACCGGCAAAGACCTGGTCGACATCGATGTGCTCAGCCTCATGGCCGAAGGGGAGTTGTGACACCTGGCTTGCGCCCAACCCACCAACAAAAAACCCCTGGTTCCGTGAAGAACCAAGGGCTGGTGTTGTGCCTGGCGGAGAGGGCGGGATTCGAACCCGCGGTGGGCTATTAACCCACACACGCTTTCCAGGCGTGCGACTTAAACCGCTCATCCACCTCTCCGTGCAGCCTTCTATTGTAGCACCATAAAAGGCACTCAAGACGGGTTGGTCTGCCCCTTGGGCTTCCAGGCGTGGGCCAGCAGGGCCTCAAGTGGCAGCACGTCCAGGGCGCGGCTGTGGGTGGCTTCCAGCACCACCGGAGGGGCCACGCCGGCCTCGAACGCGTCTTTCCAGCGCAGGGCGCACAGGCACCAGCGGTCGCCGGGTTGGAGCCCGGCAAAACGCCACTCGGGCCTGGGGGTGGACAGGTCGTTGCCCTGGGCCATGGAAAACGCCAAAAAGTCCGCGGTCACGCGGGCGCACACCACGTGCAGGCCCCGGTCGTGTTCGTCGGTCTGGCAGCAGCCATCGCGAAAGTAACCGGTCAATGGGTCAAACGAACAGGCTTGCAGGGCGGTGCCCAGCACGTTCAAGGCCGTGTCTGACATGGCTCAAGCCCCCTTGTTGGCCGGCCCGTTGGGCACCAGTTGGCCGCCACGCACCATGGCCATGGCCGATGTGATAAGGCCGCTGACCTCGGCCATGTTGCCGGGTACGATCAAGGTGGTTTTGGCGTCTTTGGCCACCTGGGCGTAGGCGTCCACGGCGCGCTCGGCCACTTTCAGTTGCACCGCGGCATCACCCCCTTCAGAGCGGATGGCCCGGGCGATGCGCTCAATGGCCTGGGCCGAGGCCTCGGCCACCGCCAAGATGGCTTCGGCCTCGCCTTGGGCCTGGTTGATGGCGGCCTGTTTGTCGCCCTCGGAACGGGCGATAGAGGCCTCGCGCTCGCCGGTGGCGATGTTGATTTGCTCTTGTTTGCGGCCTTCAGAGGCCGCGATCAGCGCGCGTTTTTCGCGTTCGGCGGTGATCTGGGCCTGCATGGAGCGCAGGATCTCGGCGGGTGGGGTCAGGTCTTTGATCTCGTAGCGCAACACCTTCACGCCCCAGTTCAGCGCGGCTTCGTCGATGGCGTTAACCACCTGCGCGTTGATCACGTCGCGTTCTTCAAAGGTTTTGTCCAGCTCCAGCCGCCCAATCACGCTGCGCAAGGTGGTTTGGGCCAGCTGCGTCACGGCCATGATGTAGTTGGACGAGCCGTAGCTGGCGCGCATGGGGTCGGTGACCTGGAAGTACAAAATGCCATCGACCTGCAGCTGGGTGTTGTCTTTGGTGATGCACACCTGGCTGGGCACGTCCAGCGGGATCTCTTTCAGGCTGTGTTTGTAGGCCACCTTGTCAATGAAGGGGATCAAAAAGTTCAGGCCGGGCGTCAGGGTACCGGCGTACTTGCCCAAGCGCTCGCGCACCCAGGCGTTTTGCTGGGGCACCACCTTGACCGAGCGGGTCACAAAGATGGCCGCGATCACCAACAACAGCACTGCGATTTCCATGGGGTGTCCTTTGGGGAAAAAAGGGTGGATAGAAGGAGGGGGTGTCAGGCCTGCACGACCAAGCGGCTGCCCTGAACGGCCACGATGCGGTAGGTGCCGGGCGGGTGGGGTGGGGTGGATGGACCCTCGGCCAGGCTCACGGTCCAGTCCGCGCCGCGGTAGCGCACGTGGGCGGTGCCGTCGGCCAGCCATTCGGCCACGTGCACGGTTTGGCCGATGTCCAGGTTGACATCTTGGTTGGCGTTGGCGGGCGGGCGCCGGGCAAAACCCCAGCGCTGCCACACCAGCACAGCGGCCACACCCACCACGGCGGCGGCCACCAGCTGGGCGGTCAGGTTCCAGCCCACATGGGCGGCCACGGCCCCGGCGGCCACACCCACGGCCAGCATCAACAGGTAAAACGTGCCGGTCACCAGCTCCAGGGCCACCAAGGCCCCGGCCAGCAGCCACCACGCGGTGGTGTTCTCCATTTGTCCTCCTGGTGTTGTGCGCACGCCCCACCTGGGGCGCTTCCAAGCCGATTCTGGGCCAAAACCCATGGCCATACACCGTGCGGTCA
>JBEBBB010000297.1:0-9391 GCA_041158605.1 Pseudomonadota bacterium | reverse complement strand
TGGTGGCAACTGGTCGTAAGCCGTTTTGCCTGTGCTGTTTTCGGGCAGGGTGGACAGCACCACCACAGCGGCGGGCACCATGTAGTCGGGCAAACGGGTTCGCAGAGCCCGTTTGATCGAGGGTACCAGTTGTTCAGCGTCTGTGGCTGGGCGGGGTGCCACCCACAAACACAATGCGGGTTGCCCCTCGCGGGACGAAAGCCGCGCTGCTGCCTGGGCCACCCCAGGCACTTGCAAGGCAGCCGCCTCGATTTCGCCCAACTCCAACCGGTAACCTTTGAGTTTGACTTGGCGGTCCAGCCGCCCCCCGAAGTGCAACTCCCCACCGCGACCCCACCAACCCCTGTCGCCCGTGCGGTACATGCGCCCACCCGGGTTATGCGGATCGGGCACAAACACACGGGCCGTCAAATCGGGGCGGTTCAGGTAGCCGCGGGCCACAGCACCACCGCCGATGTAAATTTCACCCGCCACCCCAAATGGCAAAGGTTGCAAGGCGTCATCCAGCACATAAATGCGGGTGTCGTCTATGGGTTTGCCGATGGGTAACCGTGTTCGCGTGTCACCCATTTCGCAAGCCCATGCCGTTGCAAAAATGGAGGTCTCTGTGGGCCCGTACACGTTGAACAAACGGGCCCCCGTTTCGCGCAGATAACGCTGCGCCAGCTCAGGGGGTAGCACCTCGCCACCGCTGCAGGCCACCCGCAACTTCAAACCCAGTTTGCCTTGCACCCCATCCAAAAACCTCGACAGGGTGGACGGCACAAACGCCATGAAGGTCACACCATGGCGTATGGCAAAAGCCCCCAATTGCTCGGGCGCCAAGCGCCCTGGGGGTGGCAGAGCCAAACGGGCACCATGCACCAAAGGCAGCAGCAGCTCGATCAGGGCGGGGTCGAATGTGGCCTGCGTGCCCTGCCCCGCACAATCGCCCACACCGATGTGATAGGCCTTGGACAACCACACCAGACGGCGGGCCAGGGTCCCATGCTCGACCACCACACCCTTGGGCCGTCCAGTGGACCCTGAGGTGAACAACACATAGGCCATGTCGGTCAGTTTGATCGCCGTGGGAGGGTCCTCTGGCCACAAGTCCGGCACCGTACCCCATGGCAACGGCAGGTCGGGCCGCACCACCAGTGGCTGTTGGTGCAAAGCCCCCAAACGGCCCAGGTGCTCTTTCTCAAGCAGCAAAGCCACGGCTTCGCTGTCTTCCAGCACCGCCTCCAACCGGGCCACAGGAGCGTCCACATCCAGCGGCAGAAACGCCGCTCCTGCCAAGGCGGTTCCCAGCAAACCCACCACCAAACCTGGGCCCCGCTCCAGGGCCAAAGCCACCACTTTGTCGGGCCCAGCGCCCAAAAGGGTCAGCTCCTGTGCCAACAGGTGGGAGCGCCGGTACAACTCGGCGTAAGGCATCTGCCCACCATCCCACACCAAGGCTGGCGCATGGGGGCGTTGGTGGACCTGGTCCACAAACCGTTGAATGAAGGTCTCAAGTTGGGTATCGGCGTGGTCGGTCACCACACCTTGGTGCACACCCGCCAACACGGCCTCGCGCTCCGAGGGCGGCATCAGCGGCACATCGGCCAGCAGAGCTTGCGGGTGGTCGGCCAGGTGCTGCACCAAGTGCCACAGCCGGCGCCCCAACATACCGACTTCACCTGGCTCAAAACAGGTGCTGCTGCCCTCCAACACCCACTCCACATCTTGGCCTTCGCGAAACTCGCACACCGTCACGCCCAAGGCGTACCGGGCAAGGCCGCTGAACAGCTGGCGCACGGCATCGGGTTTCGCCTCCCCAAAAGCAACCGTGTAGTCTTGTTGCTCAAAAGACAACAACACATCGAGCAAACCATCGCGCCCCGCCCGCATCGCTCCCAGGTGGCGCCCCAGCTCGCTCAACGGGTAACGGGGGTGCCGCAAAGCACCGCGCAACGCCACAGCCGTGGCCTGTAACAAAGCCTCCACGGTCATGCCCGGGCTCAGCCCTATGCGCAGGGCCAACACACCTACAAACATCCCCGGGGTCTGGCGGTACCGGCGCCCACCTCGGTTCAGGCTGGGTATGCCGATCACCACCTCCTCCAAGCCATGTGCCCTGGCAAAATAAAGCGCTAAAGCTGCCAAGCAATGGTTAAACGGTGTCAGCCCTTCAGCGCGGACTTTTTCAACCAAACCGTCGTAGACCAACCGGTCCACGTGATGAACCGCCATATGGGCCTGCGGCAACTGGGCACCCGCACTGGGGTATCGGCGCTCCAGCAACAATGGCGGCAGCTGGGGCAACTGGGTGCGCCAATACTGTGCATCGCGCTCAAAGGCTTCTGAACGGCGGTAAGCGCTGGACTCTTCCACAAAAGCCTGGTAGCTGAGCAGCTGCGGGTCGGGCAGCCACGTTTGACCCGCTCGCAACGCGTTGTAGGCTTCGGCCCAACGCTGTATCACTTGCACGGTACCCCAGCCGTCCATCACCAAGTGGTGGAACTGGATAAAAACCCCATGCAACTGGTCATGGCCCCGCAACAAAGCCACCCGCCAAGGTGGCGCAGCACCCAGCTCAAACGGCTCCTGCATCCTGGCCTGCCACCAGGTGGCCATCAGACCTTCGAGCTCTCGGTCGTGCTGGTGGTCTGCGGTGGTGTTGGCTGGGGCCGACAAATCCACCACCTCCATTGTGGGACATTGAGGAGCGGGTGGTGAGCTTGGAGGAAACAACCACTGTGTGCCATCGGCTTGTGGCACCAAGCGCAGGGCGTCAAACCCCTGCACCACCAGGTCCAGGGCTTGCTGACACAAGTGCAGGTCCAAGGGGCCGCGCAAATAGGCGCAGCCACCGATGTTCAAATGGGCGCTACCCGGCCACGCGCGCTGGTCCAACCAAACCTCTTGTTGGTTCAGCGACAGTGGCAACCTGCTGGGGGGATTCAGACCTTGTGCGTCCATAAGGCCAAGCGCTCTACAGCGTGGCGGTAACCCACCTCGGCGATATCGGCGGCGCGTTTGTAATCCATCAAAGCGAAATGTTTGACAGGCGGCTGCAAGTACAGATCGGCAGCGGCCCGCGTTCGGTCGCGCTGGGCAATACCCCCGATGTGCCCCGCCCGGTACAAAATATCCGCAATGCTGGGGACTTGGGAGGCACGTCGGGTCAGGACACTGCTCAATTTGCCCCACATGGTCAGGCGCCGGGTGTCTCTGGCCACCACCATATCTTCTTGGACGTCCACGTCTATGGCCACCACGGTGCCATTGCCCCGGCGTTTTTCAAGGGGCACGCCCAAGCGGGTTCGCATGGCCGATACGGGCACGTTGTCCAAAATCGCACCATCGCACAAAAGGTCGCCCTCGTAGGGTACGGGGGGAAACAAGCCAGCAGGCGAGTTGCTGGCCAACACAGCACGCCACAATGGCCCTTTGTCCAGAACAGTGGTGCAACCATGGGACAAGTTACACGCGGCGGCGAAATACGGTAACCACAAACTGTCTATGGTGCGATCGCCAAACAAACGGCGCAGGTCGCGCTCCACCCGGCGGCCAGACACCAGTGACACCAAGGGCAAGGTCAGGCGCTCGCCACCAGAGGCAAACGCCATGACTTTGTCGCTGATATCCGCCAAGGGCATTCCACACGCGTAGAGGGCACCCAACAAAGCCCCCATGCTGTTGCCGCCCACCAAATCTATCGGTACGCCCTGCTCTTGCAAAGCCCGCAACACGCCCAGGTGGGCAAAACCACGGGCACCGCCACCACCCAAGACCACGCCCACCGCACGCCCTGTCAAAAACCGGGCCAACCGGGCGTGGTCCCCAACGTGTCCGACACGCAAAGGGTATATGCGTTCAAAATGCCCGAGATCGCGCCACTGTGCCACCTGCAATGCCCGGTCCGCACCCGAGGGGTGCAACAACACCAAATGGGACCGTTTGAGTTCAAAACCCGGTTCGTGGGACAACAACTCCTGCATCGCCGTGGCACCCGGCGTGTGGTCTGCAGACGCCACAAACACCACTTGATCAGCCAGCCGAAACGCCCGGCGGGTCCAGGGCGTGTCGCTGTGCTCGGCCTCGTAAACAACAAAATCGTTCTCCGCTTCCAGGGCATCCCCCCATTCGACCAGGGGTTGGAGCAGGTTTTGCTGGGCATCCAAACCAAACCCATGTTCGGGTGTGATGTGGGCGACGCGCCCCATCCCAGCCAAGGCCTCAGACAAGGCACGGGCCACACTGGCGGCATCGGCACCTGGGTGCAGTGGCACCACAGCCAGGGTGTGGGTGTGCTGGCTTTCGGCCAGCTGCGGGGTGTGGCGCAAGTGGCTGAAAGTGGCTCGAACAAAGGCCTCGTTCAAAACCAAGGGATGCCGCTGCATCAGGGACTGGAAGCTGTCTCGCTCCAGCAAGGCCAGTGTGGAGTCGCGCAGGGCGACCACATCGGCTGTTCGGGGTTGGGCCAACACCAGGCCGATCTCCCCCACGCTTTCACCCACACGGATCTGGTTGTAAAGGAGCAGGTCACCCTGAACCCGGCGAGACACCCGCAACCCACCGGTGATCACAAACAACATGCTGTCTGCAACATCGCCTTCTGTGAACACCATGTGCCCGCCCTGCACACGCTGTAACCGCAGGCAATTGGCCATGTCGTTCAGCACATCAGGGGGCAATTGTCCAAACACCTTGCCTGCGCGCAACACGTCAACCAAATGTTGTTGCACCCCCGGGGGGTGGCGTGGTGGTGGGCGGTTGGCCTCGGCGGGTGTGTGGTCTGGAACCATTTGTAAGCGATGGTAACGACAAACGGCCTGGCCGTGTCAACCCTGGGCCGATTGGGTTTTGATGGGCCACCGGTATGCCCCCAAAAAGAACCGTTATGCTGTGACCGTGAACTTTGTCCAACTGCTACTCCCCGATTTTTCGCTCATATTGTGCGGCTACCTGATTTGTCGCTACACGGCCCTGGACCGCAAAGTCTGGGAACCGGTTGAACGCTTGGTGTATTACCTGCTGTTCCCGGTGCTGTTGTTCCAGTCCATCACCCGGACACCGCTGGATTTGGCCAAAACCTCCAACCTCATGGCCGCCGGGCTCACGCTAGGGGTGGTGGCCATCGCCCTGGCCTACTCGGTGCCACGCTGGCCTTGGGTGGGGCGCCACACCGAGGCCCGGTTGCACGCGGCCAGCGCGCAGGTGGGTTTCCGCTTCAACTCTTTCATCGCGCTCGCGCTGGCGGACCGGGTGGCAGGCCCCGGGGGGTTGCCCTTGATCGCGGTGCTGATTGGTGTGTGTGTGCCCTTGTTCAACGTGGGGGCGGTGTGGCCTATGGCCCGCCATGCGGGTTTGGGGTTCGGGGGCGAGTTGTTGCGCAACCCCCTGATCATTGCCACGGCCAGTGGCTTGGCGGTCAACCTCATGGGCCTGACCATCCCCACCTGGCTGGAGCCCACGGTCAGCCGGATGGGCCAGGCGTCGCTTGCATTGGGGCTGATGTCGGCTGGAGCGGGTATGCAGTTCGGGACCATGGCCCATGCCAAAACACTGGCCACCGCGGTGCTGGGCATCAAACACCTGCTGCTGCCGCTGGCCGCTGCAGGTCTGTCGGTGGTTTACGGCCTCAACCCGCTACAAGCCACCGTGCTGCTCATGTTCTCGGCGGTGCCCACCGCTTCCACCTGCTACGTGCTGGCCGCCCGCATGGGCTACAACGGCGCTTACGTGGCGGGGCTGGTCACGCTGTCAACCCTGCTCGGGGTGGCCAGTCTGACCCTGGCCTTGGGGGTCTTGGCCCCCTTGGTTCGCTGAAGCCTGGGCCAAAGCCCATTGCACATGCTCGCGCACCAGCGCGCTGGGGTGGTTGAGGCGGCCCGCCAGGGCGGTCAACAGGTCCGCGGCCAATTCGGGCGCGGCGCCACCGCGCAAGGCGTTGCCCATGGCCACGGCCAGGTTGCGCAGCCACCGCTCGTGCCCGATGCGCCGGATGGGGTTGCCCTCGGTGTGGCGCAGAAAGGTGGGCTCGTCCCAGGCCCACAAACCCAACAAGGTGGGTGCGACCAAACCGGCCCGGGGGTCAAAGTCCGGCAAGGGGCTGCGGTGGGCGTATTTGTTCCACGGGCAGGCCAGCTGGCAGTCGTCACAACCGTAGATGCGGTTGCCCATGGCCGCGCGCAACCCCTCGGGGATGGCGCCTGGGTGTTCAATAGTCAGGTAGGAAATGCAACGGCGGGCGTCCAGCCGGTGGGGGGCCACAATCGCCCCAGTGGGGCAAGCGCTGATGCACGCCTCACAAGACCCGCAGTGCCCGGTCACCGGGTCGGAAGGCGGCAACGCCAGGTCGACAAACAACTCGCCCAAAAAAAACAGCGAGCCCCCCTCGCGGTTCAACAGCAAGGTGTGCTTGCCCCGCCACCCGATGCCGCTCATGCGGGCCAGCTCCGCCTCCATGACCGGTGCCGAGTCGGTGAACACACGGCGGCCAAAAGGGCCCACCTCGGCGGCCATGCGGTCGGCCAGTTTTTGCAGGCGCTGGCGCAACACCTTGTGGTAATCACGGCCCCGGGCGTACACCGACACCACGGCCTCGCCGGGTTGGGCCAAACGGTCCCATTCGTGCCCTTGCCACCCGCCTGGGGTGTCGCTCGGCAGGTAGTCCATGCGGGCGGTGATCACACTCAGGGTGCCCGGCACCAGCTCGGCCGGGCGGGCGCGGCGGGTGCCGTGGGCGGCCATGTAGCCCATCTCCCCATGGCAACCTTGCGCCAACCAGGCCAACAAACCGGGTTCTGCATGAGACAGGTCGACACCGGCCACGCCAATTTGGGAAAATCCCAACTCTTGGGCCCAAACCCGCACCTTCGACACCAATTGAAAAACGTCCAACATCTGCCCCCCATTGTAGAAAGCGCCGGCGGTGCTGCGGGCACACACCCTGGCAGTGCCCTGGTGGAACTGGCCAGCGAAAACGAAACCCAGGCCTGGGCCCAGGCTCTGGCCGGGCAAGCGGGGCTGGCGCACGCGGTGTTGGCCTTGCGTGGCGATTTGGGCGCGGGCAAAACGACGCTGGTGCGCCACCTGCTGCGGGCGATGGGGGTTCAAGGCCGTGTCAAAAGCCCCACATACGCGGTGGTCGAGCCACATGATGTGCCCGCCAGCCGCCTGTGGCCCCAAGGGCTGGTGGTATCGCATTTTGACTTTTACCGGTTTTCCGACCCGCGCGAGTGGGAGGACGCGGGTTTTCGGGACGTGTTCGCCGCCCCTGGGCTGAAGCTGGTGGAATGGCCCGACAAAGCCGGGGCTTTGATGCCCACACCCGACCTGGACCTGCACCTGGCCATCACCAGCGACAACGCCCGGCGCTTGACCGCCACAGCCCACACCCCCACAGGTGTGGCCTTGCTGAAGGGGTGTGCACGGTGAAACGCCGCCAACTTTTGCAAACCTTGGGGGCTGGGGGCACCCTGGTGTTGTGGCTGGGCCCACAAGAGCTGGCCCGGGGGGCCGGTGTGCTGGCCGTGCGCATTTGGCCCGCTCCCGAGTACACCCGCGTCACCATCGAATCCGACACCCCGCTGCAAGCGCGCCAGTTTTTTGTCAGCGACCCACCCCGCTTGGCGGTGGACATCGAAGGCCTGGACTTGGTACCCGGTCTGCGGGAGTTGGTCAGCCGCGTGCGCTCGGACGACCCCAACATCTCGGGCATCCGCGTGGGGCAAAACGCCCCAAATGTGGTGCGCTTGGTGGTCGACCTGAAACAAGCCATCACGCCCCAGGTGTTCAGCCTCCCCCCCGTGGCGGCCTACCAGCACCGATTGGTGATGGACCTCTACCCCGCCCAAGCGACAGACCCACTGGAACAACTGATCCTGCAACGGCTCAAAGAACTGGACAAGGCCCCTGTAGCAGACCCACTGGGCGACCTGATCGCACAACGCAGCCAACCGGCCCCCACACCACCAACACCCAACGCCCCTGCGGTGGCAACGGCCCCCAAAACGCAAACCCGTACCGACCGCCTCATCATCGTGGCGCTGGACCCTGGCCATGGCGGCGAAGACCCGGGCGCCATCGGCCCCGGCGGCACCCCAGAAAAAGAGGTGGTGCTGCAAATCGCGCACCGCTTGCGCGACCGCATCAACGGTACGCAGGTCAATGGCAGCCCCATGCGGGCCTTTTTGACCCGCGACGCCGATTTTTTTGTACCCCTGCACGTGCGGGTCGACAAAGCCCGTCGGGTGCAAGCCGACCTGTTTATCAGCTTGCACGCTGACGCGTTTTACACCCCCCGCCCCCAAGGGGCGAGTATTTACGCCCTGAGCGACAAAGGTGCCTCCAGCGCGGCCGCCCGTTGGATGGCCAACAAGGAAAACCAAGCCGATGTGGTGGGCGGACTCAACGCACAGGTCAAAGACGCAGCGCTACAACGCGCCATGTTGGACATGAGCACCACCGCGCAGATCAACGACAGTTTAAAACTCGGCAGCGCCATGTTGGGCGAGATCGGACGGGTGGGCAAACTGCACAAACCACGGGTGGAACAAGCGGGTTTCGCGGTGCTCAAAGCCCCTGACATCCCCAGCGTTTTGGTGGAAACGGCCTTCATCAGCAACCCCGACGAAGAAAAACGCCTGCTGGATCCAAGCTACCAAAACCAACTGGCAGACGCGTTGTTAAAAGGGGTGGTGCGCTACTTCGCCAACAACCCGCCCCTGGCGCGCAGTCGCCAGTTGTAGGGCCGGTACCGGCAACGGGAGGCTACAGGTCAACGGCTCAACCACGCGCGCAGGGCCTCGGACACGGCCACCGGTTTTTCCATCGTGACCATGTGGCTGGCACCAGGCACGATCACCAACTCCGCACCGGGTATGGCTGTGGCGATTGCATGGTGTTGGACCGGGCCACTCCAGGTGTCGTCTTTGCCCGTCAACACCAGGGTCGGGCAAGCGATACCTGGCAACAACGGTGTGGCGTCGGGTCGGCCCAGCAGGGCCTGTTGTTGAGCGGCAAATTGTCTGGGGTTGCTGCGGTCAAGCATATCCAGCACCGCCTCAAACAAAGGCGAGTTGTGACGGTCTGGGTGGACCATACCGGCAGCCCACTGGCGCCCCATCACCCGCATGCCCCGGGTCTGGGCCAACTCGACCAAGGCCATGCGCCCGGCGCGCTCCTTTTCCCCGGCCTCGCCCAAGGGCAACGGGGTGGTACCAGTGCTCATCAACGCCAAGCGTTGGACACGGTGTGGCGCCTGCCGCCAGACCTCCAGGGCGACCCGTCCACCCATGGAGTGCCCCACCAGGCTGAATGTCTCTGATGTAGCCTCTTCAAGCACCTGGCGCGCCATGGCTTTGAGGCTGTCACGCAAACCCCAGGCTGGCACCAAACAGCGCACTTCGGTGGTCAG
>JBEBBB010000296.1:0-3442 GCA_041158605.1 Pseudomonadota bacterium | reverse complement strand
CCTTTGGGTGTGGCGCCGGAACACCTGTTGGGCATGCGGGTGTTGGGGGTGCGGCGGCGCGGCAAATACCTGCTGCTTGATTGCAGTGGAGGTTTGTTGTTGTGTCACTTGGGCATGTCGGGCAGTTTGCGTTTTGAAACCGACCTGCCTGCGCCCGGTGCGCACGACCACTTCGACCTTCAAACCAACCGGGGTTGTTTGCGTTTGCACGACCCCCGGCGGTTTGGTGCCGTGGTTTGGGCCCAAGGCGAGGGCGATCCTGTGGCGGTCAAGTTGCTGGGGCATTTGGGCGCAGAGCCACTGGAGGATGGTTTCCAGGCCCGGGTGTTTCACCAGGCTTTGCGCACTCGCAAAGCCCCCATCAAACAGGTGCTGTTGGCCGGTGATGTGGTGGTGGGGGTTGGCAACATCTATGCCAGTGAAGCCCTGTTTTTGGCGGGCATACGCCCCACCACACCGGCACAGCGCTTGTCCTTGGCACGGGCCTCCCGTTTGCACGCGGCCATACGCCAGGTGCTAACCCAGGCGGTGGCACAAGGGGGGTCCACCCTGAAAGATTTCACCAATGCCATGGGGGAAAGTGGCCACTTTCAACAAGCCGCGATGGTGTACGACCGGGCGGCTTTGCCCTGCCGGGTGTGTGCCACCCCGGTTCGGATGTTGCGGCAGGGGCAACGGTCGACCTTTTTTTGCCCCACTTGCCAGCGCGCTTGATGCCCCCTTCGGCCGCTGGGTGCTATATTGTTTGAAGGCTCCACGGTCCACGCACCGCACACACAACCATGTCATTCAACCAGGAACTCGACGAACACAGCGCCTGGCGCAAGCAGTATGCCGACCGCATGCGCGCCTTGTCCTTGTGGCTGGAGGCCAACGACCTTCAAGATGCGGGGGTACAAGAGCGTTTGGAGCGTTTGCAGACCCAGTTGCGCACCGACAAGGTCATGGTGGCTTTTGTCGCGGAGTTTTCCAGGGGCAAATCCGAGCTGATCAACGCGGTGTTTTTTGCCGGGTACGGCCGGCGCATCATGCCCGCCAGCGCGGAGCGCACCACCATGTGCCCGACCGAGCTGGGTTATGACGCCGATGTGTCCCCGTGTTTGCGTTTGTTGCCCATCGAAACCCGTTTGCAGCCCCAGTCCTTGATGGAGTGGCGCAGCGCTCCCGACCGGTGGGAGCGCATCGACCTCGATGTGAACGACCCCGACCAACTGGCCCAGGCCATCGAAAAGGTGGCCGAGACCCGCCGGGTGCCCGTGGACGAGGCCAGGGCTTTGGGGTTGTGGCACGACGAGACCCCCGAAGACAACCCCCTGCCAGGCCCTGATGGGCTGGTCGAAGTGCCCCGTTGGCGCCACGCTTTGATCAACATGGCGCATCCGCTGTTGCGCCAGGGCCTGGTGATACTCGACACCCCCGGTCTCAATGCCATCGGCGCCGAGCCCGAGCTGACCGTCAGTTTGTTGCCCCAGGCCCACGCGGTGGTGTTCATCTTGGCCGCCGACGCCGGTGTCAGCAAGTCCGACTTGGCCATTTGGCGTGAGCACCTGGCGCCGGTTGCAGAAAAAGTAGATACCCGTTTGGTGGTGTTGAACAAAATCGACACCCTGTGGGATGGCATGAGCAGTCCTGCCCACATTGCGGCCCAGATCGAACGCCAGCGGGGTGTCTCGGCCGAGGTGCTGGGATTGAACCCCGAACAGGTGATTGCTGTGTCTGCCCAGAAGGGGCTGTTGGCCAAGGTGCGCCAAGACGCCACCTTGCTCGCGGAAAGCCGCTTGCCAGACCTGGAGCGGGCCCTGGCCGATGACGTGTTGGCCCAACGCCGTCAGATTCTCGAATCCAACATCCAGGTGGCGCTGGGGGCTTTGCGGGCCGAGGTGGCCCGCAACCTCCACATGCGCACGCGGGAGCTGGTGGAACAGGTCCAGGAGCTGGATGGTCTGCGTGGCAAAAACACCGTGGTCATCAAACAAATGCGCATGCGCATTGAGCAAGAGCAAGCCGAGTTTGATGCCAGCGGGGCGCGGATACAGGCGGTCCGGTCGGTGCACCTGAAAATGCTCAAAGAGGTCTTGTCGGTCTTGGGCGGTACCCAGTTGCGGGCCGAGGTATCGGACTTCACCAACGCCCTGCGGCAGCCGGGCATCAAACTGGGTGTGCGCAAGGTGTACGCCCAAGCGTTCCAGAACCTGGCCGCAGGGTTGGACAAAGCCCAGGGTCAGGTCCAAGACATCCACCGCATGCTCGACACCAGCCTGCGGGCGCTCAACACCGAGTTTGGCTTTGCGTTGCAAACACCCGCCCCACCCGATGTGCGGCACCGTGCGCACGAGTTGGACCTGATACAGCGCAACCACCTGCAGTACCTGGGCTTGGGCAACCTGTTGAAACTGACCCAGATCGAGTTCACCGAGCGCCTGGGCAAGGCCTTGATGTCCCGCCTCAAGGCGGTGTACGAAGGGGCATCCACCGAGGTGGAGCAATGGAACAAAGCGGTGGCGTCGCAGCTGGACACCCAATTGCGCGAACGCCGCCGCAACTTCACACGCCGCATCGAAGCCGTGACCCGTATCCAGCAGGCTGCTGGTGGTCTGGATGAGCGCATCGCCGAGTTGCACGCACAACAAAACCAGCTCGAACAATTGCTGGCCCGGTTGGATCAGCTGACCGCACCCGACAACCCCGAACTGGATCCTGCGGTGGTGGATGCCGACAACCCCGCACCTTGGCCCAGCGCCCCCGATGCCGATGAGGGCATTGAGGCCACCGACACCACGCCCACCCCTTGACCGTGTCTGTGTTTTTTGAGCGGCTGGTGGACTGGCAGCGGCAGCACGGCCGCCATGGTTTGCCCTGGCAGGGCAGCCGCGACCCCTACCGGGTCTGGTTGTCTGAGGTCATGTTGCAGCAGACCCAGGTCACCACGGTGCTGGACTACTACCCGCGGTTTTTGGCCCGTTTTCCCAGCGTGCAGGCCTTGGCTGCTGCCCCGTTTGACGAGGTTTTGGCCTTGTGGAGTGGGTTGGGTTATTACAGCCGCGCACGCAACTTGCACCGCTGTGCGCAGGCCGTGGTGGCCCAGGGGGGGGTGTTTCCCGGGTCGGCTGCGGGGCTGCAGGCCTTGCCCGGCATTGGGCCCTCCACGGCGGCCGCCATTGCGGCTTTTTGTTGGGGCGAACGGGTTTCTATTCTCGATGGCAATGTCAAGCGCGTTTTGTCACGCTTGCTGGGATTTGCCGGTGATATGGCCGATGCCCGCCAAGTCCAGGTGCTTTGGGGCCACGCCCAGGCCTTGGTCCCCGACCAAGTCACCCCTGGCGAGATGGTGGCCTACACCCAGGGTTTGATGGACTTGGGGGCCAGCTTGTGTGCCCGCCGCCAGCCCCAGTGCCTGTTGTGCCCCGCCCAAGCCATCTGTGTGGCGCAGCGGGATGGGCTG
>JBEBBB010000295.1:0-4783 GCA_041158605.1 Pseudomonadota bacterium | reverse complement strand
CAGCACGGCGGGTCGTGAAAAGTGCCGCCAACCCCACCCGCCCGTCTCGCCCAGGCAAACAAAGGTCTCCGCCTGCGGGCGACTGGCTGCCGGGCCTGGTCACGGGCCTTGGTGGTGGAATGCGCTTTCGCCTGTACCGGCCGCCCCAGCTCAAGGTCGGTGAGCGGTTACCGCTGGTGGTGATGCTGCACGGTTGCGGGCAAGAT
Organism: Pseudomonadota bacterium; assembly: GCA_041158605.1. Taxonomy (GTDB): domain Bacteria; phylum Pseudomonadota; class Gammaproteobacteria; order Burkholderiales; family Burkholderiaceae_C; genus JBEBBB01. Next base: position 4,577 of record JBEBBB010000295.1, on the reverse strand, counting down.
GCCACCGAATTTGCGGCCGTCACCCGCATGAACCGCTTGGCACTGACGGAGCGGTTTTGTGTGCTCTACCCCGAACAAAGCGGGCTGGCCAACCCCCAACGGTGCTGGAACTGGTTTGACACCGACCGTGGCCGCGCCTTTGCCGAAGCCGACTTGATTCTGAAAGCCTTGGAGCAGGTGTGCCAATTGCACCCGGTGGACCGGGCGAGTGTGGTCGTCGCGGGCCTGTCTGCCGGGGCCAGCATGACCGCTTTGCTGGCCCTTCGGCAGCCTACCGGTTTTCGGGCGGTGGTCATGCACTCGGGTGTTCCACCCGGCACGGCGCACTCCACCGCGACGGCCATGGCCGCCATGCGGGGGCGGCGGACGACGCCACCGTTGGCCACTTCGCCGACTGGGGCCGTAACGGACTTGCCCCCTCTGCTGGTCGTCCAGGGCGACGCCGATGCCACGGTGTCACCGTCCAATGCCCGGGCGGCCGCCGTGGCTTGGGCCCAGGCGATGGGCGCGCAGGCAACCCCACCCCGCCAAGTGCAACGTGGAAAACGCCACCCGATGTCGGTGACCGATTTCAAACGCCAGGGCGACACAGCGGTCACGCTGGTCACCATCGCCGGGCTGGGCCATGCCTGGAGTGGGGGGGCTGTTGGCCACTTGTACAGCGATGCCCGTGGCCCGGACGCGTCACGCATGGTGTGGGCATTTGCAAAGCGGCAGTTCCGCGCACCCACGGCCGCCGCAAAACGTCAGCGCACCCCACACAGGGCTATAAAAATTCCACATACCAGCTAGTGGTGTCATGCCAATAGGCAAGGGTGGCGAGGCTGCTGACAATCGGTGCCATTCCACAACCCCACACCGCTTTGGCTATGCAAACCTCTGGTCCCTTCGAAAAAACCCCTGGCTGGCTGGACTGGTTCAGCGGCCCCGCCAAACCCCGCTTTCAAGTGCCCGCCGGCGCGGTGGACGCGCATTGCCACGTGTTTGGCCCTGGCGCTGAATTTCCCTACGCCCCCGAGCGCAAATACACCCCCTGCGACGCCTCCAAACAGCAGCTGTATGCGCTGCGCGACCACCTGGGCTTTGCCCGCAACGTGGTGGTGCAGGCCACGTGTCACGGTGCCGACAACCGCGCCATGGTCGATGCCCTGAAACACAGCAACGGCAAGGCCCGTGGCGTGGCCACCGTCAAACGCACGGTGACCGACACCGAAATTCAGGCCATGCACGACGCCGGTGTGCGCGGTGTGCGCTTCAACTTCGTCAAACGCCTGGTGGACTTCACGCCCAAAGACGAGCTGATGGAAATTGCCGCCCGCATCCAGAAATGGGGTTGGCACGTGGTCATTTACTTTGAAGCGGTCGATTTGCCCGAGCTGTGGGACTTTTTCACCGCGCTGCCCACCACCGTGGTGGTGGACCACATGGGCCGCCCCGATGTGAGCAAGCCCGTGGACGGCCCCGAGTTCGAGCTGTTTTTGAAGTTCATGCGCCAGCACCCCAATGTGTGGAGCAAGGTGAGCTGCCCCGAGCGACTGAGCGTGACCGGCCCCAAGGCGCTGAACGGCGAGCAAAACGCCTACACCGACGTGATTCCGTTCGCCAAACGCGTGGTGCAAGAGTTCCCCGACCGCGTGTTGTGGGGCACCGACTGGCCGCACCCCAACCTGAAAGACCACATGCCCGACGACGGCCTGCTGGTGGACTTCATTCCCCACATTGCCCCCACGGCCGAGCTGCAGCAAAAGCTGCTGGTGACCAACCCCATGCGCCTGTACTGGCCAGAGGAAAGCTGAAATGGCCCTTGAAAAACCCTACCTCGACGTGCCCGGCACCATCATTTTCGATGCCGAGCAAAGCCGCAAAGGCTACTGGCTGAACCAGTTCTGCATGAGCCTGATGAAGGCCGACAACCGCGAGCGCTTCAAGGCAGACGAGCGCGCCTACCTGGACCAGTGGGCCATGACCGAAGAGCAAAAGCAGGCCGTGCTGGCGCGCGACTTGAACTGGTGCATGCGCACCGGCGGCAACATTTACTTCCTGGCCAAAATCGGCGCCACCGACGGCAAAAGCTTCCAGCAAATGGCCGGCAGCATGACCGGCATGACCGAAGACGAGTACCGCGCCATGATGATGGGCGGCGGCCGCAGCGCCGAGGGCAACCGCTACGTGGGCGAAGACGGCGATGCCCAAGCGCACCGCCAGCCCCAAGGGGCCCGCGCATGACCGGCCGCGCGCCCAACCGCCGCCAGCTGCTGGGGGCCGTCGCCGCTGGGCTTGCCTTGGCGGGTTTGCCTGCCGCGTGGGCGCAAAGCTTTCCGGCCAAGCCCGTGCGCATCGTGGTGCCGTTCGCCGCCGGTGGCGTGGGCGACCTGACCGCCCGCACCGTGGGGCAAGAACTGTCCCGGCTGCTGGGCCAAAGCGTGGTCATTGAAAACAAACCCGGTGCCGGGGGCGTGGTGGCCGCCGAAACCGTGGCCCGTGCAGAGCCCGATGGCCACACGCTGCTGCTGATGTCCAACGGCACCGCGGTGTCGGCCGGGCTGTTTGCCAAGCTGCCGTTTGACACCGTGCGCGACTTTGTGCCCGTGTCCACGCTGGGCACCTTCGACATTGCGGTGGTGGCGGGGGCCGAATCGGCCTTCAAAACGCTGGGCGATGTGGTGGCGTTTGCCAAGGCCAACCCCGGCAAGCTGAACGTGGGCAGCATCAACATCGGCAGCACCCAGCACCTGACGGCCGAGCTGTTCAAAGCCTCGGCCGACATTGACGTGCAGGTGGTGCCCTTCAACGGCACGCCTGCGCTCATCAACGCCCTGCGTGGCCGCCAGGTGGACGTGGCCGTGGAACTGCTGGGCCCCACGCTGACCCATGTGAAAGCCGGTGCCTTGCGCGTGCTGGCCACCACCGGCACCCGCCGCGCCACCCAGTTGCCCGATGTGCCCACCGCCCGCGAAGCCGGGGTGAAAGACCTGGTGGCCTCGTCATGGAACGCGTTGGCGGCACCCGCCAAAACCCCCCGCGCTGCGGTGGACCGCCTGGCCCGAGACGTGGCCACCGCACTGGCCAGCGCCGATGTGAAGCAAAAACTGGCCAACCTCAACGTGGACGCCCACGCCAGCACGCCCGAGCAAGCTGCCGAGCTGCTGGCCACCGACATCAAGCGCTGGACGGGTGTGATCGACCGCGCGGGCATTCCCCGCCAGTGACGCCCGCCGCCCGCGCCCCGCACACCCCACAGCACCGAACTTTGGAGCCCTGAATGGCCCGCATCACCGCATCTGTTTACACCTCGCACGTGCCCGCCATTGGCGCGGCCATTGACCTGGGCAAAACCCAGGAAGACTATTGGAAGCCGCTGTTCAAGGGGTACGAATACTCCAAGCAGTGGATGAAGGACAACAAGCCCGACGTGATTTTTCTGGTCTACAACGACCACGCCACCGCGTTCAGCCTGGACATGATTCCCACCTTCGCCATCGGCACCGCCGCGCAATACACGCCCGCCGACGAAGGCTGGGGGCCGCGCCCCGTGCCGGTGGTGCAAGGCCACCCCGAGCTGGCCAGCCACATCGCGCAAAGCGTGATTCAGCAAGACTTCGACCTGACCATCGTCAACAAAATGGACGTGGACCACGGCCTGACCGTGCCGCTCAGCCTGATGTGTGGTCAGCCCGAGGCTTGGCCTTGCCCCGTCATTCCCTTCGCGGTGAACGTGGTGCAGTACCCCGTGCCCAGCGGCCAGCGGTGCTTCAACTTGGGCCAAGCCATCCGCAAAGCGGTGGAAAGCTACGACGAAGACCTGAACGTGCACATCTGGGGCACCGGCGGCATGAGCCACCAGCTGCAGGGCGCACGCGCCGGCCTCATCAACCGCGAGTGGGACAACGCCTGGCTCGACAAAATGGTGGCCGACCCCGTGGCCTGCGCCGCCACCCCCCACATCGACTACGTGCGCGAAGCGGGCAGCGAAGGCATTGAACTGGTGATGTGGCTGATTGCCCGGGGTGCTATGGCTGATGTAGCTGACAAATCACGCCAAGTCAGAGTTAAGCACCGTTTTTACCATGTGCCCGCCTCCAACACGGCGGTGGGTCACCTCATTCTGGAGAACAACTGAACATGAGCAAAACCATCAAAGTCGCCCTGGCGGGCGCGGGTGCCTTCGGCATCAAACACCTGGACGGCATCCAAAACATCGACGGTGTGGAGGTGGTGTCCCTCATCAGCCGCGACCTCGAAAAAACCCGTGAAGTGGCCGCCAAGTACGGCATTGGCCACGTCACCACCGAGCTGGCCGACAGCCTGGCCCTGCCCGAGGTGGACGCCGTCATTTTGTGCACCCCCACGCAGATGCACGCCGACCAGACCCTGGCCTGCCTGAAGGCGGGCAAACACGTGCAGGTGGAAATTCCGCTGTGCGATGTGTTGGCCGAAGGCGAAGAAGTGGTGCGCGTGGCCAAGGCCAGCGGTCTGGTGGCCATGTGTGGCCACACCCGCCGCTTCAACCCCAGCCACCAGTATGTGAACCACAAGATCAAGGCGGGCGAGTTCAACATCCAGCAAATGGATGTGCA
>JBEBBB010000294.1:0-2561 GCA_041158605.1 Pseudomonadota bacterium | reverse complement strand
TGCAGCCGGGTGAGCTGCTGGAGGTCACCGCGTCCGACCCGGCCTTTGGCCGCGACATCCGCGCCTGGGCCAAAAAGACGAACAACGACGTTTTGAACTTGGACGCAGCCAAAGGCTTGGTGAAGGTGCTCATTCGCAAAGGGCAGGGCGGTGCGCCCGCCGTGGTGGCTCCAGCCGGTGCCGTGACCGTGCGCGACAAGCTCACCCTGGTGGTGTTTTCAGACGACCTGGACAAAGTGATGGCCTCCATGGTCATCGCCAACGGGGCCATGGCCATGGGCAAACCCGTGAGTCTGTTTTTCACCTTCTGGGGGCTGAACGTGTTGCGCCGCACACCCGCACCGCACGTCAACAAGCCGATGATGGACCGCATGTTTGGCGCCATGCTGCCTCAGGGCATTGACAAGTTGGACTCCATCAGCAAGCTCAACAACGCGGGCCTGGGCGTGAAGCTGCTGCGCAAAGTGATGCGCGACAAACACGTGGACGACCCCGCCAGCCTGCTGGCCACGCTGGTGGACGGCGGTGCACAACTCATTGCCTGCCAAATGTCGATGGACGTGATGGGCATTCACCACGAAGAGCTGATTGACGGTGTGGAGTTGGGCGGCGTGGCCGCTTTCCTGGGCGAAGCGCAAGAATCAGGCACCACGCTGTTCATTTGATTTTCAATACCAAATGGCATCCAGCGCTTGACGATATTCAAAAGTTCACTACAACATTTTTAACACCAGGCTTGTACGTATTTGTTGATGCGCATCAATAGAAGGCCTGCCCCAGGCTCTCACAATCGCTTCACTTTCAACGCAAAGTGGAGCAAACGCATGACAAAACAAGCATCACACCGCCCTGGCCGCAACGGCCTGTGGCGGGTGTTGGCGCCCTTGCTGGCCCTGGGGCTCAGCGGTGCCGTGTGGGGCGCACAGCCTGTGGCCCCCGCGGCCGACGACATCGCCACCGGGGCGAAACTGGCTGAAAAACACTGCGCCGCGTGCCACGGGGCCTCGGGCCAAGGGTCCACCGCCGATTTCGCCAGCCTGGCCGGGCAAAACGAGCAATACATCGCCAAACAGCTGCGCGAGTTCGCCTCGGGCGCGCGCGACAGCTCGGTCATGGACGCCAAAGCCGCCATCCTGAGCGAGTGCTCGATCCGCGCCGTGGCCAAGTTCTACCAAAGCCAGGTGCCCAAAACCACCCCGCCCAAAGACGCCATGTTGGCCAACGCGGGCCAGTTTGTGTACGAGCGGGGCAACCCCTACGCCGGGTTGCCCGCATGTGTGTCGTGCCACGGCACCGGTGGTCGGGGCAACGCCGAGCTGCCCCGCATTGCCGGGCAAAACCCCCGCTACATCGAACGCCAGCTGAAAAACTACGCCAACCGCACCCGCGAAGGCGACAGCGCCGCCATCATGACCATGGTGGCCTCGCGCATGACCGAGCTTGAAATGAAAGCCGTGGTGGAGTACCTGGGGGCCCTGAAATGACACAAAGCACCGCCCTTCACCCCCAAGGCCGCTGGTTGCCAGCTCCGTCCGCCACGCTGGTTGCGTTGTTGCTCGTGCTGGCCGTCAGCAGCGCCCTGGCCATTGAGCCCTCGCAGGTGCCCGACGGCAAACGCTCGGCCACCGGTTTGCACCTCACCGCCGTGGAAGCCGCCGCCATGAAGCAGGCCAACCCGGGCAAAGTGCTGTTCATTGACGTGCGCAGCCGCGCCGAGGCCATGTTGCTGGGCATGCCCACAATGGCCGACCACTTGGTGCCCGTGCTGGACTTTCCCCCAAAGTGGGAATGGAGCAACGAGCAGGGCGAGTACCTGCAACAGGCCAACCCCCAATTTGTGAAGGACGTGGAAAAGCGCTTGGCCCAAGCGGGCCTGGGCAAAAACGACGCGGTGATTTTGTTGTGTCGCTCGGGCACCCGCAGCAACAGCGCGGCCGGGCTGCTGCAGTTGTATGGGTTCAAAAAAGCCTACACGGTGGTTGACGGCTACGAAGGCGACGAAGCCCAAACGGGCCCCCACGCGGGCCAGCGCACAGTCAACGGCTGGAAAAACGCCAACCTGCCTTGGACTTACAAGCTGGACAGCAGCAAGGTGTACACCGACGCACTCTGACCCGCCACCCAGCGGTCGGGGGCCGTCACTGCGGGGTGGGCACCAACAGGTTGGCGGCCTGCCCAGGGTCCATGGGGGCGGCGCCTTCCACACGGCGGGCGCCGTTGAAGCGTTTGGTCCAGTAGGCTTGGCGCATGTCTTCCACGCGCACCTTGGCACCTGCGCGGGGCGAATGGATGAATTTGCCTTCCCCCACGTAAATGCCCACATGGCTGAAGGTGCGACGCATGGTGTTGAAAAACACCAGGTCACCGGGGCGCAACTCTTCTTTTTTGATCGTCACCGTGGCTTTGGCCTGCTCCTCGGCGCGGCGGGGCAGCACCAGGCCCAGGGTGCGCTCGTAGGTGGCGCGCACAAAACCACTGCAATCGAAACCTGTGTACTCGGTGTTGCCACCACGCTTGTACGGCACGCCCAAAAAGCCCATGGCCGTCAGCACCAAATCGGA
>JBEBBB010000293.1:0-5264 GCA_041158605.1 Pseudomonadota bacterium | reverse complement strand
GTTTTATGCCGATTCGTTCACCTCGGCCGCCGACAAAGCCAACCCTTGAAAGGCCTCCCATGATTCGCCGCCGCCTGCTCACCGCCGCCACTTTGGCCGCCACCTCGGCTGCCATGCCCAGCTGGGTTTGGGCACAAGCACCCAAGGTCACCCGCATTGTGGTGCCCTACGGCCCCGGTGGGCCGTTGGACGTCACGGCGCGAGTGTTGGCCGAACGCCTGAAAGACAGCCTGGGTACCGTGGTGGTGGAAAACAAGCCCGGCGCGGGCGGCAACATCGGTGTGGATTTGGTGGCCAAAGCCACGCCCGATGGCCTGACACTGGGACTGGCCGCCGTGGCCACCCACGCCATCAACCCGTGGCTGTTCAGCAAGCTGCCTTTTGATGCGGCCAAAGACTTTGCGCCCATCACCCAACTGGTGCGCGTGCCCAATGTGCTGGTGATGAACGCGGACACGGCTCAGCGCCTGCACATCCACACACTGGCTGACTTGGTGGCTTACGCCAAAGCCAACCCCGCCAAGCTCAACTTTGGGTCGGGCGGCAACGGGAGCGCGGGGCACCTCGCAGGCGAATTGTTGAAGGCAAAGGCCGGCTTTTTTGCGCTGCACATCCCTTACAACGGTGGTAACCCGGCACAACTGGCCCTGCTGAGCGGTCAGGTGGACTTCAACATCGACAACTTGGCCACAGCCTCGCCCAACATCCGCTCGGGCAAGCTGAAAGCACTGGCCGTGACCACGGCCCAGCGCAGCGCGGCGTTGCCCGATGTGCCCACGCTGGCCGAAACCTACCCGGGGTTTGAAATTGACACGTGGTGGGGGGTGGTGGCCCCGGCGGGCACTCCCGCCGATGTGGTGCTGCGCTTGAACAAGGCCATCACCGAGGCGCTGGCCGCACCCGAGCTGAAAACCCGCTTTGCCAACCTCATGGCCGAGCCCACGCCCACCTCACCCGAACAATTTGGCCGGTTCATGGCCGCAGAACGGGCCAAATACGGGCCTGTGGTGAAGGCCAGCGGCGCGCGGGTGGACTGAGCCCATTCGGCGGTTCAGCCCTTCTCGGCCAGCAGAATTTTCAGGTCAGCAGCCAGAGCGGGTGCACCGCTGCCGTAGCGGTGGTACAGGCGAATGCGGCCTTTCGTGTCGTACACGTAGCTGCCCGCCGAATGGTCCATGGTGTAGCTGGTGGGCGTTGCACCGTTCGCCTTTTTGTAATAGGCCTTGAAGGACTTGGCCAAACCCACCAGCTGGTCGGGGGTGGCGTGCAGGGCCAAAAAGCTGGCATCGAAGCTGGCCATGTAGGCTTTCATCACATCGGGCGTGTCGCGCTCGGGGTCCACGCTGATGAAGATGCCTTGCAGCCGTTCACCCTGCACCCCCAGCAATTTTTTGGTGTCGGCCAGCTCGGTCAAGGTGGTGGGGCAGACGTCGGGGCACTGGGTGTAACCAAAAAACACCACCACCACCTTCCCAGCGAAGTCCTGCAAGGTGCGGGTTTGGCCGTTGTGGTCGGGCAGCTGGAACCCTTGGGCGTAGTCGGCCCCGGTCAGGTCGATGCCAGCAAAAGCCGGCTTGGTTTCAGAACAAGCACTAAAAAGGCCTCCAGCGCTTGCCAGTATTGATGTTTTAGCTATGCCCTTCAAGAGCTCGCGACGGGAATTTGGCGGGGTCATGGGCATCAGGGCAACAGGTAGTGGTCGAGCAGCAAGGCCGCAAACAACACCGAGAGGTGAATGAGTGAAAAACGGAAAGTCTTGCGCGCCAAAGCGTCAGAGTAATCTTTGTACAACCACCACGCGTAGGCGCAGAACCCTATCGACAGCACCACCGCCGTTGCCAAATACAGCCAGCTGCTCATGCCATAAGCAAACGGCATGAGGCACGCCGCAAACAAAATGAAGGTGTAGAGCAGGATTTGCAACCGCGTGAACTCAGACCCGTGGGTGACGGGCAGCATGGGCAACCCAGACTTGCGGTAGTCCTCCACCCGGTACAGAGCCAGGGCCCAGAAATGCGGTGGGGTCCACAGGAAAATGATCAGAAACAGAATGGCGGCCTCGGGGCCCACCTCGCCAGTCATGGCGGCCCACCCCAGCACGGGCGGCATGGCACCAGAAGCGCCGCCAATCACGATGTTTTGGGGCGTCAAGGGTTTCAAAATCACGGTGTAAATCACCGCGTAGCCCACAAACGTGGCGAAGGTCAGCCACATGGTGAGCGGGTTGACCCACACGTACAGCAGCACCGACCCCAGCGCGCACAACACCGCAGAAAAGGCCAAGGTTTGGGGGTTGGTCAACTCGCCTTTGGCGGTGGGCCGCCAAGCGGTGCGTTTCATTTTGGCGTCGATGTGTTGTTCCACCACGCAATTGAATGCAGCGGCAGCACCCGCCACCAGCCAGACGCCCAGGCTGGCCAATGCGGCCAACCGCACCTGTGCCCATGTGGGCGCACCGGGCACGGCAAGCACCATGCCAATCAGGGCACAAAACACGATCAACTGCACGACCCTGGGCTTGGTCAATGCGTAGAACTGGCGCCACGTGGACATGGCGGGGGGCGTCGCCAATGGCGAAGGGGATGCGGTGCTCATGCTTGCAATCGGTGGGAAGAAACGGACGCGCCTTCGGCTTGCTGCGAGGGTGCCACAGCCCCTGCCCAAACACCTGCCAGCACAACGACAAAACCGGCAGCGCCCCCCGTGTGGGACACGGCGGCCAGCAAAGGCCAGTCCAGCACCACGTTGGACAACCCCGTGGCGAACTGCCACAAAGCCAGCAACACCAGCCACTTGGCCGATCCACGCAGCGCGGGCACGCGGGACAAGCGCCAAGCCAGCAAGGCAATGCCCCCCAGCACCACATAGGCGCTCAGCCGGTGGACGTAATGGATTGCTGTGAGGGCAGCAAAGGGCAATGGCTGCCCGCTGGCATCCAAGCCCAGCGCGCGCCAGAAAGTGAAGCCTTTTGAAAAATCCATGTCAGGCCACCACGTGCCTTGGCAGGCAGGGAACTCGGTGCAAGCCAACACCGCGTAATTGGTGCTCACCCACCCGCCCAGGGCAATTTGCAACCACACCAGCGCGGTGACCACGCACCACAGCGCGTACAAGCCGGCCGGGCGTTCCGCCGAAAGGCGTGGCACCCCAGCCACCTCACCCACCGCAAAATGCAGCGACTGCTTGCGCAACAGTGCCAACAGCACCAAGCCGCCCAACAGGTGCAAAGTAACCACGGCGGGGAACAATTTCATGGTGACCGTGAGAGCGCCAAACGCGCCTTGCAGGCACACCCAAACCAACGTCACCGTGGGCCACCAAGGCGACACCGCCAACTGAGAGCGCTTCGACCAGGCCAACGCGGTCATCGTCAAAATCAGCACACCCACGCCGGTGGCCAGGTAGCGGTGAATCATTTCCACCCAAGCCTTGCCATGGGTGACAGGCCCGCTGGGCAGCACGGCCACCGCCTGGTCAATGTGGCCCGCAGCGCCCAGCGGGCTGGCGTGGCCGTAGCAGCCAGGCCAATCTGGGCACCCCAGTCCGGAATCGGTCAAGCGGGTGAACGCGCCAAACAACACCAGGTCAAAGGTCAAAAACAGTGTCAGCACCGTCAGTAAGTGCAACCGCCGACCGGCCGAAGCACCGCGGCTTTTGAGCCACACCCACACCAAAGGGCCACCAGCCACCAGCAAACCCATGGCCATGAGCTGCGCCGTGGGGCCCCAGTTGTACAGATCGACCGACGCCATCACGGCCGACCTGCCTTGTCCCAGGAACTGGCACCGCGCATCAGGCGTTCCAAATCTTTGCGAACTTTGACGGGGTCGGCATTTGCAGGAAAGCGCATCATCCAATGCCCCATCGGGTCCACCAAATACAGGTGATCCACCAACAGCTGGCCTGCCTCGGGTTGCAGCCACTCAGCCAGCGCGGACAGGTCCAGTTTGAGCACCTGGGCGGTGGCCAAACCGGCCTTCAACCCTGCGGGCACATCGGACTCACCGGTGCGAAACCACACCCAATCGACCCGTTCCTTTTCCTTGCCCAACGATTCCCGCAATTGGCGGCTCAGGTAAAGATGCTTCTCGCAAGCCTCGTTGCACGCGCTGTCAGCCACGCTGATCAGCAGCCATTGGTCTTTCAATGCCGCCAACGACCGGGGCTGGCCTTGCAGATCCACACCGGTCAGGGCTGGCATGGGCCTTTGGGGGTCGATCAGCTCGCCGTAGTTGCGCCGCCCTTCAGGCCTCACCACGTAATACGTGAAGTAGGACGCGATGACGGGCGCCGCGCTCACCAGCAACAAAAACAGCAGTTTCAGTTTTGCCGCAGGCGTGTTGCCCGCCTGGCGTACCGTTGTGGCATTCAGATCGGGCATGGCGTGCACCGTCAGGCCCAGTGGCTCGTCATGGGAGGGGGTCGGCAGTCCGGGTGCGGCGGAGGGGGGAGATGATTTGAAACCAGACATAAAGGATCAGGATCAGGGCACAAAGGCCAAACCATTGAAAGGCATACCCGTGGTGCTTGTGCACGTCGGACACGACTTGGGGCCAGTTTCGCAACAGACCATCGGACGGGGTGTCTGGCACCGGCGCCAACTGCACCAATGAACCACCCAGGATTTGAGCGGCGTGTTCTCGGGCAAAAGCTGTCACATCCAGATTTTGCCGAACGGGGCCCGCGTCTGCCTGCCCCAACTCATAGACCTTGCCAGGCGACGCGGCGATTCTGCCGGACAACGTGATCACCCCAGTGGGTGTGGGCACTTGGGGCACACGCGTGCGGTCCAGAAAATCACGGGGTGTCCACCCACGTTGCACCAACACCCAACGGCCATCCTGAGCAAGCCGGAAAGGGGTCACCACGTAAAAACCCTGGCGACCGCCCATTTGCCGGTTGTCCAAAAACACCGTGGCATCGGGAACCCATGTGCCTGAAAACGCCGCACCGCGATGCAACCAGGACACCAGGGTGTCCACGGCTTTGACATCGGCGTTGTTCAAGGTTTCCGCCGATGCTTTGAGCTGGATATCCGCTTGGATCTGCTCTTTCAACGCCGCCCGGCGCAACTGCCAAAACCCCAACGACGCCGTGACAGAGGCAGACACCACTGCCGCCACCAAAACCAGCCAAAAGCCACGGGAAAAACGGTTGGAATGCATCAGACGATAATCTCGGGCATGACTTATTTGGTAATCGCAGCGTTTCTGGCCATCATTGGCAGCTTGGGAGCGGCACTTGTTTTCATGATGCGTGGCAAC
>JBEBBB010000292.1:0-10505 GCA_041158605.1 Pseudomonadota bacterium | reverse complement strand
CCAGCCACTGGAAAACACCAGCGGTGCAGCACCAAGGCGTCCGCCGGGGCTGCCACCACGTTCCACACCACAGCCCGCCCGGGCAACTGGGCGTAGCGGGTGTAGCTGTTGTTGCGGGGCAAGTGCAAGGTGTCGCTGGCAAAGGCCCGCACCGCTTGGGCCCGGGCCAACCGCGCCTTCAAGGGCTCGGGGGTGGCGGGGTCGGTCAACCAATCGGTCAAGGGGCGGGCTGCAGCCACCACCCCCAGGTGCCCCCGAACGGCCTGCCAATAGTAAACCGGGTTCAGCACCCAGCGCTCCTCTACCGGTGGGGCGGGCGTGGCACAGCCGGTCAGGGCGACCAGCACCGACCACATGCCCCACAACCACCGCCTGCTCATGCCTTGGCGACGTCCACCAGGCAGTCGTAAAAGGTGGGCGCACGGCCCAGGTCGGTCAAGCGCTGGCTGGTCAGCTCGTTCACGTTGCGCCCATCCAGCCCCAACTTGCGCCACCATATGCCCAAACCGATCACCACACCTGGCCGGGCGCGGGTGGTCACAGCCGCTTTGCAGCGGTAACGGCCGCGGTCGTTCCACGCGGCCACGGTGTCGCCGTCTTGAATACCCCGGGGTGCCGCATCGTCTGGGTGGATTTCCAGCAGCGGTTCGCCCTCGGCGTCGCGCAAGCTGGTCACGTTGACAAAGGTGGAATTGAGGAAATGCCGCGCCGGTGGCGAGATCATGGCCAGGGGGTATGGGCTGTGGGGGCCCGCGGTTTCGTGGTTGGGCAACACGGCGGGCCAGCCGTCCAGGCCCTGACTGGCGAGCCGCTGGCTGTAAAACTCACAACGCCCCGATGGGGTGGGGAAGCCCCCCTGAGCAAAGGGTGCTTCTGGCACGGGCAGGGTGACAAAGCCCTGGGCCAGCAGGGTGTTGAAATCGATGCGGTCGCCAAAGGCCTGTTGGCACAGGTCCTCGTCGGTGTCGGCAAAACAGGGGTCGGTGTAACCCATGCGGCGGGCCAGCTCGCGAAACACCCAGGTGTTGGGTTTCGCTTCACCCTGGGGGGCGATGGCCGGCCGGTTCAACAACACGTCGGTGTGGCCGTAGCTGGTGTGGATGTCCCAATGCTCCAGTTGGGTGGTGGCGGGCAAGACGTAGTCGGCGCAATCGGCTGTGTCGGTCTGGAACTGTTCCAGGACCACGGTGAACAGGTCTTCCCGCTGAAAACCCTGCACCACCTGGCCCGACTGGGGGGCCACCGCCACGGGGTTGCTGTTGTAGACCACCAAGGCCTCGATGGCCGGCCCCCAGTCGGGCGAGGCGGGGCGTAAGAGGTCTTGGCCGATGGTGCTCATGTTCACCACGCGCGGCTGGGGTGCAGCCGACTGGGCCAGCAAATCGGGGCGGAACAGCTCGGCACGGCGCACCGGGTAGGTGCCCGAACTGCTCAGGAGCAGACCACCGGCGCGGTGGCGCCAAGACCCCAGCACTGCGGGGATGCACGCCACGGCCCGCACCGCGTTGCCACCCCCATGGGTGCGCTGCATGCCGTAGTTGAGGCGTATGGCCACCGGCTCGCCGCGGACGTGGCAGGCACCGATGGCCTGGACCAGGGCCTCCACCTGGGCCAGTGGCAGGCCGCAGTAGGCGGCGGCCCGCTCGGGCGGCCATTGCAAAGCGCGCTCGCGCAACCCGTCCCACCCCAGGGTGTGGGCGTCGATGTAGGCTTGGTCGATCCAACCGTGGGTGATGCAGCCGTGCAGGATGGCGTAGGCCAGGGCGGCGTCGGTGCCCGGTCGCAAGGCCAGGTGGTCGTGGCATTTGTCGGCGGTTTCGGTGCGGCGAGGGTCTATGCACACCAGCCGCGCACCCTGGCGTTTGGCGGCCAGCGCCTGCCGCCAAAAATGCAGGTTGCTGCCCACCGAATTGCTGCCCCAAATCAGGATGAGTCTGGACTCGGCAAAATGCTCGACCCGCATGCCCACCTTGGCACCCAAGGTGTGCTCCAAGCCGGCAGCGCCCGCAGACGCGCAAATGGTGCGGTCCAACAAAGAGGCGCCCAGGCGGTGGAAGAACCGGGCGGCCATGCCCTCCCCTTGCACCAGCCCCATGGTGCCGGCGTAGCTGTAGGGCAGGATGGCCTGCGGGTCGCGGGCTGCGATGGCCCGCAGGCGGGTGGCGATGTCGTCCAAGGCCTCGTCCCAGCCGACCCGCTCGAACCGGCCTGCCCCTTTCGGCCCCACACGGCGCAAGGGGTGCAGCAGGCGGTCTGGGTGGTGGGTGCGCTCGGCGTAACGCGACACCTTGGTGCACAAAACCCCAGCGGTTTGGGGGTGGTCCGGGTTGCCTTGCACCCGGATGGCCACCCCACCCTGCACGGTGGTCACCAAAGAACAGGTGTCGGGGCAATCGTGCGGACAAGCGCCACGCACGGTGGTGGTGTGGTCTGCGCAAGTGGTATCGGCCATGGTGTTCATGGAGCCATTGTCAAGCAAACGGTGGGCAAAGGGGCTAGCATGTGGTTATGAAGCTTCACGACGATATCCTCGCCTTCGCGCCGGCCCTCGCCGCCTTGCGGCGCGACATCCACGCCCACCCCGAGTTGTGTTTTGAAGAGGTGCGCACCGCCGACGTGGTGGCCCGCCAGCTCACGGCCTGGGGCATACCCGTGCACCGCGGTCTGGGCACCACCGGCGTGGTCGGTGTGGTGCATGGTCGCGATGGCGGGGCGTGTGGCCGGGGTGTGGGCCTGCGGGCCGACATGGACGCCCTACCCATGCAAGAGTTCAACACCTTCGCCCACACCAGCCAACATGCGGGCAAGATGCACGCCTGTGGGCACGACGGCCACACCGCCATGTTGCTGGCCGCTGCCCAACACCTGTCCAAACACCGGGACTTTGACGGCACGGTGTACCTGGTGTTCCAGCCCGCGGAAGAAGGTGGTGGTGGCGCCCGCGAAATGATCAAAGACGGCTTGTTCGACCGTTTCCCTATGGAGGCGGTGTTTGGCATGCACAACTGGCCCGGCGCCCCGGAAGGCACCATGGCGGTCAGCCCCGGACCGGTGATGGCCTCTAGCAACGAGTTCCACATCACCATCACAGGCAAAGGCGGCCACGCCGCCCTGCCCCACACCAGTATTGACCCGGTACCAGTGGCGTGCCAGTTGGTGCAGGCGTTTCAAACCGTGATCACCCGCAACAAAAAACCGGTGGACGCTGGGGTGATCTCTGTCACGATGATCCACACCGGTGAAGCCACCAACGTGGTGCCGGACACCTGTGTGATCCAGGGGACGGTGCGTACCTTCAGTGTGGCGGTGCTCGACATGATCGAAGACCGCATGCGCACCCTGACCGAACACACCTGTGCGGCCTTCGGGGCCAGCGCGGATTTTCAGTTTCAACGCAACTACCCCCCCACCGTGAACAGCCCCGCCGAAGCCGCTTTTGCCCGCGAGGTGATGGTGGACCTGCTGGGTGCAGACCGGGTGCTGGACCAGGAGCCCACCATGGGCGCCGAAGACTTCGCCTACATGCTGCAAGCCAAACCGGGGGCCTATTGTTTTATCTCGAATGGTGATGGCGCCCACCGCGAGATGGGCCATGGGGGCGGCCCTTGCACACTGCACAACCCCAGCTACGACTTCAACGACAACCTGATCCCTTTGGGTGGCACCTACTGGGTGGAGTTGGCCACCCGGTGGTTGTCACGACCGGCGCCCCCAGGCCGTTGAACCGGCGCTGAACCGTCAATGGGGTCTGTACCGGTGGGCAGCGATCTGCAGCAGCCCATCAAAAATCAAGCTGTCAACCAGTTCAAAGGGCACCGTCATGCTGGGTGCCATTTTCCAGCCAGCGCCTCCGGTCATGATGCAAACAGGGGACTGACCCGTATGGGCACGGAGGTTGTCCACCATGCGCTGAACCGCCCCGGCGATCGCGAAGGTGCCGCCACTGGTCAAGGCGTCGCTGGTGTTGGTGGGAAAGTGGCGCACCTCGCCAGTGGGCACGTGCAGACCCGCTGTGCCCGATTCGAGGGCCCGCAACATGATGCCGTGGCCGGGCAAGATGATGCCCCCTAAAAACGAACCATGGGTATCAATGGCCTCGACAGTGACGGCGGTACCAACCATCACCACCACACAGGGCGCCTCTTGGCCACGTGCCAACAAACGTTGCCGGGCACCGATCATGGCCACCCAGCGGTCGGCTCCCAGCCGGGTGGGGTGGTCGTAGCCGTTGACCAGGCCGGCCTCTGCGGCCGAGGGCACCACCCATTGGGGGTGGACATCCCACAACTCCAGCTGCTCTTGGACCCGCCTTTTGACGCCGTCACCGGCGACGATGCAGCCCAGCACCCGGTCGGGCGTGCCCAGGCGGCTCCAGTCTCCATCGGCCAGCTTGTCGATGTTTTCCAAGAACTGCACGCCATGTGACAACACACGAGCCCCGGCAGTGGGCCCATCGTACAGGGCCCACTTGAGGCGGGTGTTGCCCACATCCAAGGCTAAAAACGTCATGCGCGCATCATAAACAGGTGTTAGGCCGTTAATTCTGCCGCCAGGGCAAACCCTGGTAGCGCCATCCTCCCTTGCGGTTCCGGTGGGCTTGGGTGTCGGGATCGCCTTCAAAACCCTCCAAGATGTTGTAGGCCGTCAACCCCAGTTCCGTCGCCCGTTTGGCTGCAGCAATGGAACGCACACCGCTGCGGCACAACATCACCAAGGGCAGGCCACCCGCCGCAGCCGCTTGAACCGCTCCGTCAAAACCGGGGTTCATGGCCATACCAGGCCACTCTTTCCAGGCCACCGCGGTGGCACCGGGGACAAAACCTACCCACTCCCGTTCGGCGTCGGTGCGCACGTCGACCAGCACGGCCTCGCCCGCTTGGACCCACGCCCACGCCAGGTGGGCGGGCACATCACCTGCGTAACCGGTAGCTGGGCGTGGCTCGTTAAGGGACACGCCGTCGGCATCGTGGCGCAAACCCGACACCAGGTTGGCCGGTACCGCCTCATCGATACGGCGGGGTTTGGGCAAATTCAAACCATCCATGACCGCCACAAAGGCCGCGAGGTCGCGGCCAGCCACCCGGGCGTTGTGTTGTTTTTCGTGGCCGATGGTGGTGTGGCTGCGGCCTTGGTAGTCGTGGCCAGGCCACACCACGGTGTCATCGGGCAGGGCAAAAAGCACCTGTGTCAGGCTGTGGTACAGCGCTTCGGCACTGCCAGACTGGAAATCGGTGCGGCCACACCCGTTGATGAGCAAGGTGTCGCCGGTGAACACGTGGCAGCCGGTGGGGGTCTCCCAGAGGTAGGACATGCTGCCTGCGGTGTGACCGGGGGTGGCCAAGGCCTTCAGGTGTTGTGCCCCAAAAGGCAGGGTGTCACCACTTTGCAGTTGCACAGCTGCGGTTTGGATACCGCAGGCGGCCGGTGCTGCGGTGCGGGCACCCGTGTGTTCGGCCAACAAACCTGCGCTGGTGATGTGGTCTGCGTGGGCGTGGGTTTCCAGGGCCCAACGGGGTGTCAATCCCCATTGGCGCAACACAGCCAAATCGCGGTCCAACTGGCTGTCAACCGGATCGATGATGACCGCCTCGCGGCTGGCTTCGTCAAACAGCACATAGGTGTAGGTGCTGGACTCGGGGTCAAATAGCTGTAGTGGGGTCATACCATTGGTGTGCAACAAAGCACCTCTAAAAGACGTGGACAACGCATCATAAAGAAGGTGGCCGGGTCTTGATTTTCCGGTCGAACCATCCGATAGTCAGCCCATGCGCGTCAACCTCCCTGTGACCTCCTCCGAATTTGAGCTGGCCGAAGGCATGACCTTGGTGTCGGTGACCGACCTGAAGGGCCGGATCACACACGCCAACCCCGCGTTTGTCAGCGTCAGTGGTTACCAACTGGAAGAGCTGTTGGGTCAACCGCACAACATCTTGCGCCACCCCGACATGCCCGCCGAGGCATTCCGGGACATGTGGGCGTCCATCCAAGAGGGGCACCCCTGGTCGGCTGTGGTGAAAAACCGCCGCAAAAACGGTGACCACTACTGGGTCAGGGCCAACGCTACACCCATGCGACATGGCGACCGCATCGTGGGTTACTTGTCCGTGCGCAACAAACCCACGAGGGCCGAGGTGGCGGCGTGTGAGGCCTTGTACCGCACCATGCGCGAAGAAGCGGCAGCGGGCCGTTTGGTCCACGTGCTGCACCATGGGCGCTTGTACCAAAACACCTGGTGGGGCAAGCTCAAACGTGGGCTCACACCGGGGCTGCGAGGCCAACTGCTGTGGTTGGGCCTGTTCGCTGCCACTGGCCCCTCGTTGGCCCATGCCGCTGGCTGGCCCTGGTGGTCAGGCCTGTTGTTGGGTGGGCTGACCGGTGGTGTGGCCGCTGGGCTGGCCTGGACGCTAACCGTAGGGCCACTGCGGGGCGTGGTGGGCGCGGCCAACCAACTGGCGGCGGGTGATTTGAGTGGCACGGTCACCACGGGCGAGACCGGCCCCGTCGGCCAAATCCAACAGGCATTGGCCCAAATGGCGGTGAACCTGCGAACCGTGGTCAGCGACATCCGGACCGAGGTGGGCAATCTGCATGGGGGGGCCCAAGAGATCGCTGCGGGCAATCTGGACATGTCCAACCGCACAGAATCACAAGCCCACAATTTGGAGCGCACCGCTGGCTCGATGGACACCATCAACCAGACGGTCGCTGAAACCACGCGGCTGGCCGCAGAGGGGGCTGTGCTGGCAGAAAACACGGCCCACGTGGCCCGTCGCAGCCAAGAAGCGGTACAAACCGTCGGTCACTCCATGGCCAGCATCGCCGAATCGTCGCGCCGGATCGGCGACATCATCCAGGTGATCGAAGGTGTGGCGTTTCAGACCAACATTTTGGCCCTGAACGCCGCCGTGGAGGCCGCCCGGGCAGGTGAAGCGGGTCGGGGTTTTGCGGTGGTTGCTTCGGAGGTCCGGGCGTTGGCCCAACGCACCACCGGCGCGGCCCGCGAAATTCGGCAACTGATCGAAGAGTCGCGCCAGCGCGTGGACGAGGGTAACCAGCGCACCACCGACGCCCAAGCCCGCATGGATGAGGCGATGGCGGCGGTGGACAAGGTGACCGCCGTGCTGGAAAATATTCGGCAAGCCACCAGCGACCAGCAATCCGGTATCGGGGAAATCAGCGAAGCGGTATCGCACCTGGAACGCATCACCCAGCAAAACGCAGCCATGGTCGAAGAGTTGGCGGCTTCATCACAGACGCTCACCAGCCAGGTTAACCAAGTGCACAGCACCATGCAGGTGTTCCGCTTGACCAGCACCGACACCACTTTGGCCGAAATCGACGCGGTGGCGTTGCGCAAGGCCCATCACACACCGGATGACCGCTCCTCCACGGTCAACCAAGCGTCACAACCCTGACCGGCAGCGATCCAACGCCGGACCCACCGGTGCAACAACCCCCGCCAACCCGAGGGATGGGCACCTGTGGCAGCCAACACACCACAGACATAACGGCTTCCTGAAGCTTGCCACCGCAACGCCTTGCAGGGCCCTTGCCGGCTGCGCGACCACAGCACCCCCAAGGGGCAAGGTTCGGCCAAACAACACACCCCGCAACCGTTGCACGGCGCCCCGACCACTGGTTTGGGCGGCGCTTCGGGGTGGATGTGGATGACCTGCACAGCCCAAGGCCTCAGGCGCGGGCCAACACGGGGGCCAGGGCTAGGCCCGTGTGGGTGCCCAGGGCCACCAAGCGTTCGGGGGGGCCTTCGGCCACCACGCGGCCACCACCCCCACCACCTTCTGGCCCCAGGTCCAACACCCAGTCGGCTTCAGCGATCACGTCCAGGTCGTGCTCAATCACCACGACGCTGTGACCGCCATTCACCAAACGGTGCAGCACACGGATGAGTTTGTCCACATCGGCCATGTGCAAGCCGACAGTCGGCTCGTCCAACACGTACAAGGTGTGGGGGGCGACCTGGCCACGCCGCCCGACCTCATCGCGCACCTTGGTGAGTTCGGTCACCAACTTGATGCGCTGGGCCTCACCACCACTCAAGGTGGGCGACGGTTGGCCCAAGGTCAGGTAACCCAGGCCGACGTCCTGCAGCAGCTGCAAGGGGTGGGCGATGCTGGGCATGGTCTCAAAGAAACCCACCGCCTCGTCCACGGGCATTTGCAACACCTCACCGATGTTTTTGCCCTTCCAGGTAACCGCCAGGGTTTCCGGGTTAAAACGGGCACCGCGGCAGGCCTCACAAGGCACTTTCACGTCGGGCAGGAAACTCATTTCGATGGTGCGCATGCCCTGCCCTTCGCAGGTGTGGCAGCGCCCCTCACCGGTGTTGAAGCTGAAGCGGCCTGGGCCGTAGCCGCGGGCCTTAGCCTCAAGGGTTTCGGCGTAAAGCTTGCGGATGGTGTCCCAGAACCCGATGTAGGTGGCCGGACACGACCGGGGGGTTTTGCCGATGGGGGTCTGGTCCACCTCCAGCACCCGTTGAACCCCCTCGAATCCGGCCACACCCGCACACCCCTGCCACACCGGGCGCTCCCCACCCGCCCAAGCGTCACGCCCGGCTTTGGTGGACAACTGGTTGACGGCAGCAGCCACGTTGGTGAGCAACACATCGCGGGCCAAAGTGGACTTGCCGGAACCACTGACCCCGGTGATGGCCACCAGGCGTTTGAGGGGCACGTTGACGGTCACGTTCTGCAGGTTGTGCAGCTTGGCCTGTTGCACCGTCAGCTGGCCATCTGGCGGGGCCTCGGCGGGTGCTTCCAGCCCCACAGCACGGCGGGCCTGCAGGGGGTGTTTCATCGCGTGCAGCAGGTACCGACCGGTCTGTGACGCCTCGGCCGCCATCACGTCGGCCACCCCCCCCTGGGCCACCACGCGGCCACCGCGCACGCCGGCGCTGGGGCCGATGTCGATGATGTGGTCGGCGCGGCGGATGGTGTCCTCGTCGTGCTCCACCACCACCAGGGTGTTGCCCTTGTCGCCCAGCTTGTGCAGAGCGTTCAGCAAGACCCGGTTGTCCCGGGCGTGCAAACCAATGGTGGGTTCGTCCAGCACGTAACAAACCCCTTGCAGGTTGGACCCCAGCTGCGCGGCCAAACGGATGCGCTGGGCCTCCCCACCGCTGAGGGTGGGGGCCCCCCGGTCCAGGGTCAGGTAACCCAACCCAACCTCTTCCAAAAACCGCAAGCGGCTCAGAATTTCAGGCAGCAGGTCGCGCGCGATGCCAGCCTCCCGGCTGCTCAGGCCCGCACCGTCCGCCCAAGCCTCAACGGTGTGGCGGACCTCGGTGACCGACAAGCGGGCGATATCGGCAATGCCCACCCCTTGGAAACGCACCGCCCGAGCGGTGGTGTTGAGCCGGGTACCCTGGCAACTGGTGCACGGCGTGTCGCCCACGCCCTCCACCTCGGGCTCGGCAAACACCTGCTCCCGCCCTTTGTCTTTGTCATCGCGGACGGTGTCGTCCAGCACCTTGCGCTGTTCTTTGGTGAGTTGCAAACCGGTGCCCACACAATCGGGGCACCAGCCGTGTTTGCTGTTGTAAGAGAACAAGCGCGGGTCCAGCTCGGCGTAACTGGTGGCGCACACCGGGCAGGCCCGCAGGGTCGAGTACCCCTGCCAGTGACCAATACCCGCGGTGGGCAGGCCCTGCGCCATGGCGGCTTCCAGACCGTCCAATTGGGACAACACGTGGACCACCCCTTTGCCGTGCTCCAAGGCCTTGTTCAAGGCCTGGCGCAAAGCGGTTTCGTTGCCTGGGTTGACGTCCAAACTGGCCACGGGCAACTCAATGGTGTGCTCTTTGAACCGGTCGATGCGCGGGAAACCCTGTGTGGGCAAAAACGAACCGTCCACACGCAGGTGGGTGTAGCCCCGGGGCCGGGCCCAATCGGCCAGCTCGGTGTAGACCCCTTTGCGGTTGACCACCAAAGGGGCCAACACACCGATGTGCTCGCCCCGGTGGCGGGTCATGAGCTGGGCCAAGATGCTGTCCGGGGTCTGGGGTTGCACAGCGGTGCCATCGTGCACACAGTGTTGGGTCCCCAGCTTCACGTACAAGAGGCGCAGGTAATGCCAGACCTCGGTGGTGGTGCCCACGGTCGATTTGCGCCCCCCGCGGGATAGGCGTTGCTCAATGGCGACCGTGGGGGGGATACCGTACACCGCGTCCACCTCCGGGCGGCCAGCGGGTTGCACGATGCTGCGCGCGTACGCGTTCAAACTTTCCAGGTAGCGGCGTTGCCCCTCGTTGAACAGGATGTCAAAGGCCAAAGTGGATTTGCCCGACCCGCTGACACCGGTGATCACGTTGAAGCGGCCCCGGGGCACGTCCACGCTCAGGTTCTTCAGGTTGTGTTCTTTGGCATTGACGATGCGGATCGCGTTGGGCCCTTCGGGGACCTTGGGAGGGGCCGATGGCGCCGCCGTGTAACGGGGTCGCTGTTCGGCCACTGCACCCAGCTCACCCACCGCCTCGGCGTACTCGC
>JBEBBB010000291.1:0-24205 GCA_041158605.1 Pseudomonadota bacterium | reverse complement strand
GTGCGTGTATGGCCTGCACGGGCCTCGGCCTCCCGGATCAACCGGGTCGCTTCCAGTCCGCCCATCAGCGGCATTTGTATGTCCATCAAAATCACATCGTACCGGTGTGTGGATGCCAGGCGTACCGCTTCAACGCCGTTTTCAGCAAGGTCCACCACATAGCCCTGGCGTTGCAACAAAGCGAGGGCCAGCTTTTGATTGATGGGATGGTCCTCGGCCAACAACAAACGCCCACCGTTGACAGCGGTAACGGCCGCACCCAGCGGGTTCTCCAATCCCGTGGGCTCGGGAGCCCTGTGACAAGGCAAACGCACCTCAAAAGTGCTGCCCTGGTGCTCCACGCTGTCCAGTCGAATCTGCCCCCCCATCAACTCGACCAAACGGCGCGAGATCGCCAACCCCAAACCCGTTCCACCAAACCGCCGGGTGGTGGAGGTGTCGGCCTGCGTAAAAGCGTCAAAAATCTGGGCCTGCACGCTGTGTGGAATACCGATGCCTGTGTCCATGACGCCGATCAGGAGGTACTCCGACCCGTCGCTGCCACGCTCCACCAAGGCGGTCAGGCGCACCGCTCCGCTGTTGGTGAACTTCACAGCGTTGCCCAGCAGGTTCAGCAACACCTGTTTGATACGGGTCGGGTCCCCCAACAAGCGCCCGGGCACGGCTGGGGCCACATGCATGTCCAAGGCCAAGTGTTTCTCGGCGGCGGCCAGCGCAACCAAACGCAGGCTCTCCGACAACAACTGATGCAGGTCAAACGGTGTGTGCTCCACGTCCAGCTTGCCCGCCTCTATTTTGGAAAAATCCAAGATATCGTTCACGATGGTCAACAAGGCATCTGCCGAGGTCTTGACCAGTTGCAGGTGTTCGCGCTGTTCCAGCCCCAGCGGCGAATCCAACACCAAACCCGTCATGCCGATGATCCCGTTGATGGGGGTTCGGATCTCGTGGCTCATGTTGGCCAAAAACTCCCCTTTGGCGCGGTTGGCCGCCTCGGCGGCGTCCCGGGCCCGTTCCAGCGCGTGCAAGCTGACCTCCCGCTCGCGCACCAACTGGGCCACAGAGGCCGTTAAGGCCGCCAAGTCGTTGTGGTCCGTGGTGCGTTGAACGCCCAGACCGGGCTGCGGGCCCGACAGTATCTGCCGCAACCCCACCAAAGCGGTTTCCCGGTTGTCCAACTCTTGGCGCAAACTCGCCGCGGTTTGCTCCAGCGTCAAAAACAGGGGCTGAAACTCCAGTGGCAAGTCGGCCATCAACTGTGCCACTTCGGTGGCGGGCCGCACAGGCTCCCCGACCTCGTGCACCAGGGCCCGGTCTATACGGCCCAACCACCGCTTGAGCGGCCACCGGATCAGCAGCAAGCCCCCCACCAACGAGGCCACAGCCAACAGCAAAGCCGTTTGGAACATCGCCCACAACTGGCCGGCCACCACACCGTCAGCGTATTGCAAACGCAACACCCCGTAGTCGCGGCCACCGGCAGCGATCACCTGGTTGGTGTCAAACAACTGCTCGGTCACCCGCTGCCGCAACCATACCGGTACCCAGGCGTCTGTGTGCCGGTCGCTTTGGGCTTTCAACACACCACCGGCCATATCGATATAAGCCGCTCCGGCAAATTGCGGGTTGTGCACCACCTTGTCCAGGGTGCGCTGTATGGTGTCGTAATCGCCGATCACGGCGCTGTCGGCCACCGTCTGGGCCATCACCTCCACCACCATGGCGCCAGACTGCTGCACGTCCTCTAAAACGTTAACGGTTTGGTAGCGGTAAAACAGCACCAAGCCCATACCCACAAACAACAGCAGGCTGACGGTGTACAAACCGTACACCCGGTTGACCAAAGACTGGGGCAACCAGCGCTTCAAACCGTGCATGGGCTTGGGAGGCGGTTTCAGCGCAAAGAGGCTGGAGCCGATTGGAAAAAGCGGCGGTAAGACGCGTAATCGGCATCGTTCGCGGGTATGAAATACGCGTCTGCGTCCAACCCCACCTCTTCAGAGGCTTTGTGCAGTATGGCTTTGCCTTTGGGGTCCTTGTACATGCCCACAAAAGCCGCGCTAACCGCCTTGACATCTTTCTCCGGCACCTTGCTGGACACCATCAAGGCCAGGTCGTGGTGGCCCTCTGACGTCCACAACACACGGAAACTTTTTTTCTCACGGGCTTCGTAACCCTCGATCAACATGGAGTTGCTGCCCACCGCTTTGGCCGATCCGGCAAACAGCTTGGCAAAAGCCGCATTTTGGTTGCCACCAAAATCGGTTTTGACATCAATGCCCTTGGAAACCAAATGGGCCATGGGCACCTTGTAGCCGATAAAAGCCTCTTTGCCGGCAAACGTGACCACCTGGCCCTGCAAATCCTCCAGCTTGGTGATGGGTGAATCCGCTGGCACAGCGATCTGGCCTTTGAGCGCAGGCGCGTTGCGCCGCCCAAACACCTTCCAGCCCAACACATCGCGCTCGGGGCTGAACAGGTGGTTGGAGAACACAAACTCCACCTCGTTGGCCAGCACGTAAGCCGTGGTGTCGGCCGAGGTGCGCCCGATCTTCAACGACATCTTCACCCCACTTTTTTCGCTCACGTATTGAACGATGGGGTTCCAGTACGCCGCGGTTTTGGCGATATCCCATTGGTTGACCGGGGAAAACCGGTAGCCGCCCTCTTGGGCGGACACACCACCCCAGGCCACAAAGCCGACGATCAACGCAACATACCGGTACAGCATGGCAACTCCTTTAACAGCTTGATTGTCTCGCAAATGCTAGTTTTGAACAATATGCAACTTCATTTATTTTCGCACGACCGTTCGTTTTAATGGACAATGTCAGTTTCGGGTCAGGGTCTCTCCCCTACCCACCCGCGTGTTTCGCGTCACAATCACCGCAATGCCCAAAAACCGGGGTCGCTGCGACACCCCCATAACGGAGACCACATGACTGTTTCTTCTGCAAACCGCCCCTGGTTAAACGCCTACCCAGCCGGTGTGCCTGCTGATATCGACGCCACCCAGTACACGTCGCTGGTGGGCTTGATGGAAGCCAGTTTTGCCCAATACGCCGATCGCACGGCTTACAGCTATTTGGGCAAATCCTTCACCTACAGCCAAACCGACCAACAATCCCGCGCGCTGGCAGCGTACTTGCAAGCACGGGGGCTGGCCCGTGGCGATCGGGTGGCCATCATGATGCCCAACGTGCCCCAGTACCCGGTTGCCGTGGCGGCCATTTTGCGGGCGGGTTTTGTGGTGGTGAACGTCAACCCGTTGTACACCCCCCGCGAGCTGGAGCACCAACTCAAAGACTCTGGCGCCAAAGCGATCGTCATCATTGAAAACTTCGCGGCCACCCTTGAACAATGCCTTGCCAACACCCCGGTCAAACACATCGTGTTGTGCGCCATGGGCGACATGCTCGGCACCCTCAAGGGCGCGGTGGTCAACTATGTGGTGCGCAACGTCAAAAAACTGGTCCCCCCTTTTCATTTGCCAACAGCGGTGCGCTACAAAGACGCTGTCGGCCGCGGCGCCCACGGGGCCTTGCAAGCTGTGGACATCAAACCGGACGATGTGGCGCTGCTCCAGTACACGGGGGGCACCACGGGCGTGAGCAAAGGGGCCGTGCTGCTGCACCGCAACGTCATTGCCAACGTGCTGCAGTCCGAGGCCTGGAACGACCCGGTGATGCAAAAAATCCCGGCCGGTGAACAATCCACCAGCATTTGTGCCCTACCGCTCTACCACATCTTTGCGTTCACAGTGAACATGATGCTGAGCATGCGCAACGGCGGCAAAACGGTGCTTATCCCCAACCCGCGCGACCTGCCCGCTGTCATCAAAGAGCTGAGCCAACACACCTTCCACAGTTTCCCGGCGGTCAACACCCTGTTCAACGCCTTGCTCAACCACCCCGACTTTGACAAGGTCAATTGGCGCAACCTGAAGGTATCGGTGGGCGGCGGCATGGCGGTTCAGGCGGCGGTGGCCCAAAAATGGCTGGAGCGCACGGGCTGCGCCATTTGTGAGGGTTATGGCCTGTCGGAAACCAGCCCATCGGCCAGTTGCAACCCGGTCACAGCCACCGCTTTCAGTGGCACCATCGGCGTGCCCATCCCCAGCACCCACATGCGCTGCATCGATGACGATGGGAACGAAGTGCCTTTGGGCCAGCCCGGCGAAATCGCCATCAAAGGCCCGCAAGTCATGGCCGGTTATTGGCAACGCCCCGATGAAACCGCCAAAGTCATGACCGCCGATGGCTGGTTCAAAACCGGTGACATCGGCATCATGGACGAAAGGGGTTACTTCAAGATCGTGGACCGCAAAAAGGACATGATCTTGGTCAGCGGTTTTAACGTGTACCCCAACGAAATCGAGGATGTGGTGGCACAGCTGGATGGGGTCTTGGAATGTGCGGTGGTAGGGGTGCCGGACGAGCGTTCTGGTGAAGCGGTGAAACTGGTCATTGTCAAAAAAGACGAGGCCTTGACCGAAGCACAGGTGCGCGATTTTTGCAAAGGCCGCCTGACCGGTTACAAACAACCCCGGGTGGTCGAGTTCCGCACCGAACTGCCCAAGACCCCGGTGGGCAAAATCCTGCGCCGGGAGCTGCGCGACAAAAAATAAACCCTGCCACTGAAAGGACACCCCATGGGCCGCATCGCCATCATCAGCGCCTTGCCCGAGGAACTGGCCGAGGTCCTGGCACTCATGCCCGACGAAAACCGCGCCGTGCTGGCCGGGCGCACGTTTTGGCAGGGGCATTTGCAAGGTCACCAAGTGGTGGCCGTGCAATCGGGCATAGGCAAGGTCGCGGCAGCCACCACGGCCACGTTGTTGTTGTCGCACTTTGGGGCAGAACAAGTGGTTTTTACGGGGGTTGCGGGTGGTTTGGCACCCGGGGTAGAGGTGGGTGATGTGGTGGTGGGCACACGGTTTGTGCAACACGACATGGATGCGTCCCCCTTGTTTCCCCGTTACGAATTGCCAGGCTACAACCGCAGCACCTTGCCGGCCGACCTGGTGTTGGCACAGGTGCTGGAAGAAGCGGCCAAAGATGCGGTGACCTGGCTCCCCAAACTGGTCGATGCGGCCACCTTGCAAGCGTTTGGTTTGCACCGTCCCACGGTGCACAGTGGCCTGATCGCCAGCGGCGATCGGTTTGTGGCCGCTGCCGCCGAGAGCGATGCCCTGCGCAGTGCGCTGCCCGAAGCCCTGGCCGTCGACATGGAGAGTGCCGCCGTGGCCCAGGTGTGTGCCGATTGGGGTGTGCCATTCGGTGCGGTGCGCACCATTTCCGACCGGGCCGACGACGACGCCCATGTCGATTTCCAGCACTTTTTGAGCCAGATTGCCCGCCACTACAGTGGCCGGGTGGTCCGCAAAGCGCTAAACCTACTTTAACCAGCCGCGTTTGCGGAAATACAGCATAGGCCCAACCGCCGACAGCACCATCAAGGCCAGGGCCGCAGGATAGCCCCAGGTTTGTCCCAACTCGGGCATGTGCTGGAAGTTCATGCCATAGATGCTGGCGATCAAGGTGGGGGGCAGCAAAGCCACACTGGCCACCGAGAAGATCTTGATGATCTTGTTCTGGTTGATGTTGATGAAGCCGATGGTGGCGTCCATCAAGAAGTTGATCTTGTCGAACAGGAACGCGGTGTGGCTGTCCAGCGAATCGAGGTCGCGCAGGATCTGGCGGGCGTCTTCGAACTGTTCGGCGCTGAGCATGCGCGTGCGCATCATGAAACTGACCCCCCGCCGGGTGTCCATCATGTTGCGCCGTATGCGGCCCGACATGTCCTCGTGGCGGGCGATGGCGGCCAGTACCTCGCCAGCGATGTTGTCGGTGACTTCGCCCGACAACACGCGCACGCTGATGCGGTCCAGGTCGGCGTAGATGTCTTCCAGGGTGTCGGCGCAGTACTCGGCGTCGGTGTCGAAGAGGCTGAGCAGCACGTCCTTGGCATCTTCGATCAGGCCGGGCATGCGCCGGGCGCGCAGGCGCAGCAGGCGGAACACCGGCACGTCTTCGTCGTGGATCGAGAACAACACGCCGTGGCTTTTGAGATCGGCGTTCTGCTGGTTCAAGATGAACGCCACCCGCACCGCATGGGGATCTTCGTCGTCATCGATCAGGAAATCGCTGCGGATGTGCAGTTCGCCGTTGTCTTCTTCAAAAAAGCGGGCGGACTCTTCGATGTCGTCGTCCATCGCGTCTTCGGGGATGGACAAACCAAAATGCTGGCGCACCCAGCGGCGCTCTTCGGTGGTAGGGGACTCTAGGTCGACCCAAATGGGTTTGAAGCGGGCGAGTTCTTCCAGAGACTCAATTTCTTCCTGGAAGAGTCGGCCATTGGCCAGGCTGAAAACGTTGAGCATGCACGGGCTCTCTGAACAGGGTGGGCAAAAAGGGCGGATGGGGTGCTTTCAGCCGCCAGGCACACCTTGCTAAGGTTCAGTGTGACCGTGCCGCGCCTGAAAGCACACAACTGGGGGTGTTGTCCAAGTGGTGCTCCAAAGGTGATAGACCTTTCGATTATCGCACCGGCATCAGGCCGGTGCGATGTCAAAAAACGCCAGCAAGGCGTCTTTTTTGGCATAGGCGTCTTGTTCACCCCACGCCATCAGGGCGTTGACAAACGCCGGCTCAAAAAGCAGGTAGCTGGCCAGCGCGGCGGCACTGCCACCCGACCCCTTGCGCGTGTCCAGAGCGCCCAAACCCTCCAGGGTGCGGCGGGTGGCGGCGGGCAGGGCTTGGACATGCTTCAAGGCCAATTCGTCCACCGACAAACTGGGCTGTATGGCCAACACCTCCACGGGGCGGTAGGGCAGGAACTGGGCCACTTCGGGTGGCAGCCGGCTCAAGGTTTGGCTGACCCGCTGGGCTTGCTCAACGTCTGCCTGCAGGGTATCGTGGAACACACTGGCCATGGCATGGCCGGCAATGGTCCCTGCGGTGGGCGCTACCGGGGTGCCGGCGTTTTGGCCCAGCCCCGCCCGCTGGGGTTGGCCCACCCCAATCACCAGCACTTTGCGCGCACCCAACTGGATGGCCGGCGACAACGGTGACAACTGCCGCATGGACCCATCGCCAAAATACTCCTTGTGCCCATCCACCCACAGGGGCACCGCGGGGAACAAAAATGGAATGGCACTGGAGGCCATCAGGTGTTCGATGGTCAGCGGCTGGAACGCCGCCCGCCGCCCGGGCCGGCGCCAGGGCTCTTGCACGTGCGCCTGGGCGGTTTGGCAAAACGTCCAGTGCTCACCACTGCTGTAGCTGGACGCGGTGACCGCCACCGCGTGCAGGGCCTGCTGCTCCAAAGCCTGCTCCATGCGGTTGAAGTCGATTTGGCGGTGCAAGGTGTCGACCAAGGGCATGGTGTCGAGCAGGGCCTTGTGGTGCCTAACCTGCCGCGCCAGTGTGATCCCGGCGGTCAACAAATTGGGGCGCATCCACAGTGGCCCCTCTAGGCGATACACCATGTCGGAGCGCAAGGCCTGCCAGAAATAGCCCAGCGCCTCGAAAGCAGCCCAACCGGTAGCCGCTTGGCTGGCCAGGTAGGTGGCGTTGAGGGCCCCGGCCGAGGTCCCCAACAGCATTTGAAAGGGGAACTGGCCCACCGGCAGGTGGGGTTCCAACAGCCGAGCCAAGCCCCTCAAAACCCCGGCTTGGTAGGCGGTGCGCGCCCCGCCCCCCATCAACACCAGGGCCCGGGCCCACCCATCGCGCGGGGTTGGGGCGGTGTCTTGCATCAAACCACTGACGATCAGGGTGTCCAAGGCCATCACGCGTCTCCGTTTGTCTCCGCAGCATAAACCGCCAAATCGCCCAACAACACGGCCATGGCCGCATCGCCCATGGTGGCAGCCATTTCCCGTTGCGCCTGGGCCACGGCCAGGCCAAAGTCGGTCAGCCAAGCCAGCCCGGCGGGGGTGAAGCGAACCACCCGAGCCCGTTTGTCCTGGGGGTCCGGGACCCGCTCTACCAAGCCCCAGCCCTCGCACTGGTCGATGAGCTCGGTCATGGCGGCGTTGGTCATGGCCGCCCGGCGGGCGAGATCGGTGATGCGTGTGCCATCCAGGTCCAGGTGGCGTGTCAAGTTGACGTGTGGGCGCCGGGTGCGGGCGTGGCCGGCGCCCAGCATCAGCGCCATCACCCGGTCCTCAAACCGGCGCAAGGCGTTGTCCAACACGCGGCCGGGGTTGTGGCGGCGCCAGCTGTAATCCGGTGGCAGATGGTGGGTGGTCATGGCGTTAACCCTGATGTGTGGATCGAATTTATTTAGGTAACCTAAGCAATTAACAGTTTGCACCCACTTTGTTTGCAAAGGACAGCCACACCATGACCACAGGCATCGCCCCAAACCCCACACTGCAGGTGGATGTGCTCGTGGCAGGCGGCGGCCCTTGTGGCCTGATGCTGGCCAACGAACTGGGGCGCCGCGGGGTGCGTTGTTTGGTGGTCGACAGCAAACCCGGAACCGCCTTCAACCCCCAGGCCAACGCCACCCAGGCGCGCACCATGGAGCATTATCGGCGCCTGGGGTTTGCCCACGAGGTGCGGGCACAGGGCCTTCCCCCCGATCACCCCACCGACATCGCCTACTTCACCCGCTACGCGCACCACGAGTTGGCCCGGTTGCGCTTGCCCACAGCCAACCAAGCAGTCACCCAGGTCCAGTCCATGTCGGGGTCTTGGAGCGTTGCCGAACTGCCCCACCGGGTGTCACAGAAATTTGTCGAGCAGGTTCTGCGCCGACACGCCGAAGCCTGCCCATCGGTGGAGCTGCGTTACGGCTGGGCCCTGCAACAGTTTGCCGACCAAGGCGCGGGGGTCAGCGCCACCATACAAGCTGTAGAGGGGGGGCTAGCCCAGTCTGTTCAGGCCCGCTACCTGGTGGGGGCCGATGGAGCCCGCAGCCTGGTGCGCCGGGAACTGGGTATCACCTGGGCCGGCGAAACAGGTATCCAGCGTGAATTCATGGGCGGCAAGATGTTTGCGATGTACCTCCGAGCGCCGGGGTTTGTCGGTTTGTTGCCAGGAGCCCCTGCGTGGATGTATGTGTCGGTCAATCACCGCCGGCGGGCGTTTATGGCATCGGTAGACGGGGTATCGGAATACGCCTTCCATGCAGCGCTCAAACCCGGTGAAGACGCTGAAAACTGGACGCACGAAGACGCGCGCCGCGTGTTCTGCGAAGCCGTGGGCGCCGATATACCCATGGACATTCTGTCAACCAGCACCTGGTTGGCCGGGCATGCCCTGGTGGCCCAGCGCATGAGGCAAGGTCGGGTCTTTTTGGCGGGTGACGCAGCTCACCTTTTTACGCCCACAGGCGGGCTGGGATACAACACAGCGGTGGAGGATGCTGTGAACCTGGCCTGGAAACTGGCCTGGGTTTTGAAAGGACACAGTGCCGATGTGTTGTTGCAAAGTTACGAGATCGAACGCCACAAGGTCGCCCTGCGCAACACCGGCTACGCCAGGCAATTTG
This sequence comes from Pseudomonadota bacterium, assembly GCA_041158605.1. Classification (GTDB taxonomy): domain Bacteria; phylum Pseudomonadota; class Gammaproteobacteria; order Burkholderiales; family Burkholderiaceae_C; genus JBEBBB01. Next base: position 14,704 of record JBEBBB010000291.1, on the reverse strand, counting down.
CGGATTCGGTGGGGCTGTTCACCGCCAACCCCATTCTTGAAGCCAACACACCCGAAGGGGAGGCGGAACGGGCGCGCGCAGCCGCCCACTTTGACGCACACGCCCGGCTGGAATTCAACATACCCGGGGTGACCTTGGGAGGGCGGTACGACGGCTCGCCAGTGATCGCTACAGACGGCACCACCCCACCCCCAGACCAGCCCAATGTGTACGAGCCCTCTGCCGTGCCCGGTGGCCGTCCGCCACACGCCTGGCTTGCCGATGGGCGGTCCTTGTACGACCTGTTCCACACCGAGTGGACGTTGCTGGTGCTGGGTGCCAAGCCCCCGGCCTGGGCGGGGTGGGTCCAAGAAGCGGCCCGGCAGGGAGTGGACCTGCGGGTGGTGGCCTTGCCCGACACCCACTTGCTGGCGTTGTACGGATCGCCCTTGGTGCTGGTGCGGCCCGACCACATCGTGGCTTGGCGGGGTTCAACCGACGGCGCTGCCCACCACGTGTGGCAGCAGGTCACTGGGCGAGGGACTGCAGAGCCGAACCCCTAACCTTGAAGGGGGGTGGCGCCACATGCACACCCTGGGTGTTGAGTTCCTGTTATGGTGCTGTCCATTGGTGGTTACACCTAACCACCCCACCACCGCCACACATGACCCACTCCACACTGTCGCCCGCCCGGGAGCGGTGGTTGCTGCTGACCCTGGCCGGCATGCAGTTCACCCACATCCTGGACTTCATGATCATGATGCCGCTGGGGCCACAACTCACCCGGCTGCTGTCCATTTCAGACGCCCAATTTGGTTTGCTGGTGTCGGCGTACACCCTGGCAGCGGGGGTGTCGGGTTTGGCCGCGACCACGTATTTGGACCGTTTTGACCGCAAATCGCTGCTGTTGGCGTTGTACGCCCTGTTTGCAACCGCCACCTTGGCATGCGGCTTGGCGGGCAGTTACCTGACCTTGATGGCGGCACGGGTGGCCGCTGGTGTGTTTGGCGGCGTGCTGGGCGCACTGGTGCAAACCATCGTGGCCGATGTGGTCCCGTTTGAACGCCGTGGCCGCGCCATGGGTGTTGTGATGTCGTCCTTTTCCGTGTCTACCGTGGCGGGCGTGCCCCTGAGCTTGTGGCTGGCCTCCTTGGGCGGCTGGCAGTGGCCGTTTTTTGCCATCGCAGCCTTCAGCGGCCTGTTGGTCCTGGGGGCATGGGCCACGCTGCCAGCTTTGCGGGACCACCTGGCCAGCGGCCTGGCACTGTCCCCGTGGCGCAGCATCGGTGTGGTGCTGCGCGACCGCAACCACCAGCTGGCGTGTTTGTTTTCTGGAGCCATGATGTTCACGGGGTTTACCGTGATCCCCAACATAACGATATACATGCAGGCCAATGTGGGCCTGACAGACGCTCAAATCCCGTTCATTTACCTGAGCGGCGGGCTGGCCACCTTGTTCACCGCCCGTTTGTTCGGTCGCTGGGCCGATCGTTTGGGCAAAGTTCGCTTGTTTGGCTGGACGGCAGCGGCCGTTGCCGCACCACTCATGGGCACCACCTTGATGGGGGCGTGGCCGTTGTGGGCGGTGTTGTGTGTATCGACCAGCATGTTTGTGTTGATGAGTGGCCGGATGATTCCTGGCATGGCCATCGTCACCGCCGCAGCAGACCCCGCTTACAGAGGGGTTTTTATGGCGTTTAACGCCGCCATCCAATCGGCTGCAATGGGGGTGGCGGCATTTTTAGGGGGGCTGATCATCCAGCGCAGCCCCACAGGGCAGGTGCAGCACTACTGGTTGGCCGCTTTGGTAGGGGTGGCTGTGGGTTGGGGCAGTATTTGGTTGTCTCGCCGGTTGAAGCTGCACGGCGCCACAAAACCCTAACCAGGTTCTACCGGGCTTGCGCGGTGCCCCCGAAGTGGGCATAGTAGGGCTGACGGCATCCCCGTGGCCCCAGCCTCTCCAGGGCGGGGGTCTTGTCAACCCGAGCATAGGAGGCTCTACATGAACCTGACGATCAGCGGTCACCACTTGGAAATCACGCCGGCGTTAAAAACCTACGTCACCGGCAAATTGGACCGTATCTCCCGCCACTTCGACCAGGTCGTCGACATCAAGGTCTTGCTAACGGTCGACAAACTGACCGAAAAAGACCTGCGCCAAAAGGCTGAGTGCAACATCCACGTGAAAGGCAAGGACATCTTCGCGGAAAGCTCCCATGCCGACCTGTACGCGGCCGTGGACGAGCTGGCCGACAAGCTCGACCGCCAGGTGCTGCGCTACAAAGACAAAACCCAAGACCACCACCACGAGTCAGTGAAACGCCAACTCCAGTGACCCCAACGCCGCCCGGCCAGGGCGGCTATGCTGCACTGCAACAGGCCGCTTGTTTTGTCAAGCGGCTTTTTTGTGCCCAGGGACTAGGCAGTTGGACGCAGATGGGCATAATTTGCGGTCCGAGAGGCTACCCATGAACCGACTTTCCGCCATATTGCCCGCCGATCAGGTGCAGGTGTCTGTTGAAGCCACCAGCAAAAAGCGGGCGTTCGAAGAAGCAGGCTTGTTGTTTGAGTCCTTGCATGGCCTGAACCGAGCCCTGATCACCGACAGCCTGTTCGCGCGCGAGCGCTTGGGCTCCACCGGTCTGGGCCACGGGGTGGCCATTCCCCACGGCCGGATCAAAGGTTTAAAACAACCCCTGGCAGCGGTGTTCCAATTGGACCAAGCCATCGGTTTTGACGCCCCCGACGAACAACCCGTCAACCTGATGTTTTTTTTGCTGGTGCCCGAAGCGGCCACCCAAAAACACCTGGAAATCCTGTCCGAGATCGCTGAATTGCTCAGCGATGGTGCCTTGCGCGAACAAATGCGCACCGTGGCCGATGCGGCCACCCTGCACCAATTGATCGCGGGATGGCAGTCGGCCCACGCCGCCGCCTGAGACCTTGAAGCCCACCGTTGTCAGCGCCGATGTCCTCTTTGAGGACCACCGAGAGCCCCTGAAATGGCAGTGGGTGGCGGGCCTGAGCGCCTCCGAACGCCGTTTTGACGAAGCCGCCGTCAGCGAGGCCCGCTCGGGGGCGGACCTGGTGGGCTACCTGAACTACATCCACCCCTACCGCCTTCAGGTGTTGGGCACACGCGAGGTCACCTACCTCACCAACGCCAGCGAAGACGACTGCCGCCGCCGCATCTCGCGCATCGTCACCCTTGAGCCGCCCGTGCTGGTGGTGGCCGACGGGGCACCGGTCCCCGATGCCTTGGTGGCCATGTGTGAGCGGGCCCACATTCCCCTGTTCGCCACCCCCTATGCCTCGGCCTTTGTGATCGATGTGTTGCGGGCTTACCTGTCACGCCATTTTGCCGAACGGGCCACGCTGCATGGTGTCTACATGGACATTCTGGGCATGGGCGTGCTGATCACCGGTGAATCGGGCCTGGGCAAAAGCGAGCTGGGGCTCGAATTGATTTCGCGGGGCCATGGCTTGGTCGCAGACGACGCGGTGGATTTTTACCGCGTCAACCAAACCAATATCGAAGGACGGTGCCCCGATTTGCTGCAAAACCTCTTGGAGGTTCGCGGCATTGGGCTGCTGGACATCAAAGCCATTTTTGGTGAAACCGCGGTGCGCCGCAAAATGCGGCTCAAACTGATCGTGCACCTGGTGCGGCGTGAAACCATGGAGCGCGATTACGAGCGTTTGCCCCACGAACCCCTGAGCCAAGACGTGGTGGGGGTGGCGGTGCGCAAAGTGGTGATACAGGTGGTGGCCGGTCGCAACATCGCGGTATTGGTAGAGGCTGCTGTGCGCAACACCATTTTGCAACTGCGTGGCATAGACACCTACCAAGAATTTATCCTGCGACAACGCGCCGCCATGGAGCGGGGCTGACCCAGCGGCCCCGTTGGGCCTGGACCCTACCCTCAGGCGGGGTTGCGGCGACCGGCATGGGTTTGCCGGTGTTCACAATCGGTTTTGGTGCAATTGGCGTACAACGACAAGGCGTGTTCTTGTAAAACAAAACCCCGAGCCTCCGCCACCGCATGCTGGCGTTTTTCAATGTCGGGGTCGTAAAACTCTTCCACACGCCCACAATCCAGACAGACCAAGTGGTCGTGGTGCTGCCCCTCGTTGAGCTCGTACACCGCTTTGCCCGATTCAAAATTGCTGCGGCTGAGCAAGCCGGCTTGCTCAAACTGGGTCAACACCCGATACACCGTGGCGAGCCCAATATCAGACCGCTCATCCAACAGCACCCGGTACACGTCTTCGGCGGTCATGTGCCGCAACTTGCTGCCCTGGAACACCTCCAGAATCTTCAGGCGGGGCAAGGTGGCCTTCAGACCGGTGCTTTTGAGTTCGTCGATGTTGGTCATGGCGGCTGCGTACCCCTGGAGCGCTCTCCAGCAGGCCCTAGGGCTACAATGCCCAGCATGATACCGGCATGTGACCGGTGGTGCACCCATTTCCCTGTTAACACCTACACATGAAGCCTGTTCTGCCCCCCGCCGTCCTCTGCCGCCCCTTGTGGGGGGTTGTTTTGGCCGCCACTTTGGCAGGCTGCTCCACGGTCGAAAAAGTGGCCACCTCGGTCAGCACCTTGGGTGGACGCATCACCCCCTACAAAATAGATGTGTTACAGGGCAACGTGGTCACCCGGGAACAGGCCGAGATGCTCAAACCCGGTATGCCACGCGAAGACGTGCGCAACCTGCTGGGCACGCCCTTGTTAACCAGCGTCTTCCACGCCCAGCGCTGGGACTATGTGTTCACTTTCCGGCGCCAAGGGGCCGAGCCGCAACAACGCAAACTATCGGTGTTTTTTGACGGCGACAGACTCCAGCGGTTTGTGGCAGACGAGCTCCCCAGCGAAGCGGATTTTGTAGCCGCACTGGATGTTCGGCGCAAATCCGACAAGGCACCCACGCTGGAAGCCACCGAAGCCCAACTCAAGGCCTTCGACGAGAAAAACGCTCGCCCAGCCCAAACGACCAGCCCCGCCAACCCCGCACCGGCTGCCACACCCGCATCCAATTACCCCCCCCTGGAGTCTCGCTGATGACCGCCCCCCACCGCATTTGTATCGCTGGCGCCAGCGGCCGCATGGGCCACATGCTGGTTGAAGCGGTTCAAAACGCCGACGACTGTGTGTTGGGCGGTGCACTGGACCGCCCTGAAAGCCCCGCACTGGGGCAAGACGCGGCTGGGTTTTTAGGCCAGTCCAGTGGCGTGCACATCGTGGCCGATCTGGCACAGGGGCTAGCCCAAAGCAGCTACCTGATCGACTTCACCCGGCCAGAAGGCACCATGGCCCACCTGCGCGCTTGTGTGGACCATGGAGTCAAATTGGTCGTAGGCACGACCGGCTTCACCGACGCCCAAAAGGCCGAGATCGCCGAAGCGTCCAAGCACATCGCGATCATGATGGCGCCCAACATGAGCGTGGGCGTCAACGTGACCCTCAAACTGCTGGAAATGGCCGCCAAGGCCCTCTCCACCGGTTACGACATCGAGGTGGTGGAAGCCCACCACCGGCACAAGGTTGACGCACCCAGCGGTACCGCGCTCAAAATGGGTGAGGTCATGGCCGAGGCCCTGGGCCGCGACCTGAAAGACTGCGCCGTTTACGAGCGTTATGGCCACACGGGCGAACGCGACCCCTCCACCATCGGTTTTGCCACCGTGCGCGGCGGTGACGTGGTGGGTGACCACACCGTGATGTTCCTGGGCACGGGTGACCGCATCGAGATCACCCACAAGTCCAGCAGCCGGGCCACATACGCCCAAGGCAGCCTGCGCGCTGTCCGGTTCCTGTCGGGCCGAGCCACCGGCCTGTACGACATGTTCGACGTGCTCGGCCTCCGTTGATTTTTCGCTGACCCCATGCAAGACAAGTACACACACCAGGACGTGGAGCGTGCCGCCCACGCCCACTGGATCGCCCGCGACGCTTACCGCGTGACCGAAGACGCGAACAAGCCCAAGTTTTACGCCTGCTCCATGCTGCCTTACCCCAGAGGCAAGCTGCACATGGGGCACGTGCGCAACTACACCATCAATGACATGTTGACCCGCCAGCTGCGCATGCAGGGCTACAACGTGTTGATGCCCATGGGCTGGGACGCTTTTGGCTTGCCCGCTGAAAACGCAGCGCTCAAGAACAAAGTGCCGCCCGCGCAGTGGACCTACGACAACATCGCCTACATGAAAGGTCAAATGCAGGCCATGGGCTTGGCGATCGATTGGTCGCGCGAGGTGGCCACCTGCTCCCCAGCGTATTACCGCTGGAACCAGTGGTTGTTCTTGAAGATGCTGGAAAAAGGCATCGCTTACCGCAAAACCCAGGTGGTGAACTGGGACCCTGTAGACCAGACCGTGCTGGCCAACGAACAGGTGATCGATGGCCGGGGCTGGCGCACCGGCGCCTTGGTTGAAAAACGCGAAATTCCCGGTTATTACCTGAACATCACAGCTTATGCCGACGAGTTGCTGCAACATGTGCAAATTGGCAACGACCAGGCAACGCTGAACGGCTGGCCCGACAAGGTTCGCCTGATGCAGGAGAACTGGATCGGCAAAAGCGAAGGGGTGCGGTTTGCGTTCCCGCACACCATCGCGGGCGCCGATGGCCAGTTGATCGGTGGCGGCAAGCTGTATGTGTTCACCACCCGGGCCGACACCATCATGGGTGTGACCTTCTGTGCCGTGGCCGCTGAACACCCTCTGGCCCAGCACGCCGCTGCCACCAAACCCGACCTGGCGGCCTTTGTCGAGGCCTGCAAAACCGGCGGGACCACCGAGGCCGAACTGGCCACCCAAGACAAAAAGGGCATGGCCACGGGCCTGTTCGTGACCCACCCCCTGACCGGTGCGCAGGTCGAGGTGTGGGTGGGCAACTACGTGTTGATGTCGTATGGCGATGGCGCCGTGATGGGTGTGCCAGCGCACGACGAGCGGGATTTTGCGTTTGCGCTGAAATACGGTCTGGCGATCAAACAGGTCGTTGGCCAGGCGCCGGTGGCCACGCCAGCCGCGGCACCGGACCCGGCGGCAGGCTCATCCGGGGGTACCGGCAAATCGCCCGCCACCGCACCCGTTGCCGCAGCTGCGTTAGGGTTTGACGCGACCCGCTGGCAAGATTGGTACGCCGACAAATCCGGTGCGCTGGTGTGTGTCAACTCGGGTGTGCTGGATGGCCTGCCTTACAAGGCCGCCGTCAGCAAGGTGGCCGAGCTGTTGGCCGCGCAGGGCTTGGGCGAGACCAAAACCACCTTCCGCCTCCGCGATTGGGGTGTGAGCCGCCAGCGTTATTGGGGCACCCCTATCCCCATCATCCATTGCGACGAACACGGCGCGGTGCCGGTCCCTGAAAAAGACCTGCCGGTGGTGTTGCCCGAGGACTGCGTGCCCGATGGCTCGGGCAACCCCTTGGTCAAACACGAAGGTTTCCACGCCGGCGTGACCTGCCCCGTGTGCGGCAAAGCGGCGCGGCGCGAAACCGACACCATGGACACCTTTGTGGACTCGTCCTGGTACTTCATGCGCTACTGCGACCCACACAACGCAGACGCGATGGTGGCCGACGGTGCGCGGTACTGGATGCCCATGGACCAGTACATCGGGGGTATTGAACACGCCATCCTGCACCTGCTGTACGCGCGGTTCTGGACCAAGGTCATGCGCGACCTGGGTCTGGTCCAAGTAGACGAGCCGTTCAAAAAGCTCTTGACCCAGGGCATGGTGCTCAACCACATTTACTCCCGCCGGACCGCCAAAGGCGGCAAGGACTATTTTTGGCCGCACGATGTGGAGCACGTGCTGGACGACACCGGCAAGGTGGTCGGGGCCCAACTCAAAAACGAAGCCGACAGCGGTGATGGCCGTTTGCCCGTGGGCACGCCCATCGACTACGAGGGCGTGGGCACCATGTCCAAGTCGAAAAACAACGGCGTGGACCCACAAGACCTGATCGAAAAATACGGTGCCGACACCGCGCGGCTCTACACCATGTTCACCGCGCCGCCCGAGGCAACCCTGGAGTGGAACGACGCGGCCGTTGAGGGCAGTTACCGCTTTTTGCGCCGGGTCTGGCAACTGGGGTACAAGCTGTCACAAAACGACTGGTCGCAGGCGGCAGCCAGCGCCACAGGCGCCCAGGCTTTGGCCGATATCACCTTTGGCAAACCAGCCAAGACCTTGCGCCGCGAGATCCACACCGTGCTCAAACAAGTGGATTACGACTACCAGCGCATGCAGTACAACACCGTGGTGTCGGGCACCATGAAGATGTTGAACGCCCTGGAAGACTTCAAAGGGGCGGACACCCCCGACGGTCAGGTGGCGCTGATCGAGGGTTTTGGCGTGCTGCTGCGGGTGTTGTACCCGGCCACGCCCCACATCACACATGCGCTGTGGGCCGGTTTGGGTTACGCCGGTGTCCTGGGCGATTTGTTGGACACCCCCTGGCCGCAAATCGACCCCAGTGCCTTGCAACAAGACGAGATCGAACTGGTGTTGCAGATCAACGGCAAGTTGCGGGGCAGCGTGGTGGTGCCATCCGGGGCAGACAAGGCCGCCATTGAAGCCGCCGCACTCGCCAGCGAAGCGGTGCAGAAACAGGCCAACGGTGCCGCACCCAAAAAGGTGGTGGTGGTTCCGGGCCGTTTGGTCAACGTGGTGCTCTGATGCTGTTCCAACCGTCCCCTTTGTTCAACGCCCAGCCCACCCGCCGCCGGGTTTTACGGGGGGCGGTGGCCGTTGCGGCTTTACCAGCGTTGACCGGTTGCGGCTTTCAGTTGCGTGGCCAAGGCCCGTCCATGGCTTTTTCGAGCCTGTTGTTGCGGGCCCCGGCCAACTCCTCTGTGATCCAGGCTTTGCGCAGCCAACTGGCCTCCAGCGGGGTACAGGTGCAAGACCCTGTGACCGTGCGCCCTGGCGAACCACCCGTGGTGAGTGATGTGGTGCTGGAGGTCTTGACCGACCAGCGCGAGCGCACCGTCGTGGGGGTGACCGCTGCCGGGCAGGTGCGTGAGTTGCTGTTGCGCATGCGGTTCAAATTCCGCGTGCGTACATTCCGGGGCAAGGACCTGATCACGGATGTGGAGTTGCTCCAAGAACGCGACCTCAGCTTCACCGAAACACAGGTGCTGGGCAAAGAAATTGAAGAGGCCATGTTGTACAGCGACATGCAGGCCGATACCGTGCGCCAAGTGGTGCGGCGCTTGGCAGCCATCAAAGGGCTGTAAACGCCGCTGTTAAGCCTTGAACAGCGCGTCGTAGACCAGTTTCAGCGACATCAAAAACAAGCCAGTTTGGACCAGACGGTAAAACCACGCATCGGTGATGCGCCGCGTCAGGTAGGCCCCAGCCACCGTGCCCAGTAGGGCGGCGGGCAACAACCAAGCCGCTTGCTCCAACATGGCCCCGCTGTAAGGCCGGAGGTGTTGGTAGGGCGGGATCTTGGCGAAATTGATCACCGCAAAAAACAGGGTAGACGTGCCCGCGAACACCGCTTTGGGCAGTTGTTGGGGCAACACATAAACCTGGAACGGCGGCGCCCCGGCATGGGCGATGAAACTGGTAAACCCCGACAGCCCCCCCCACAACAGGCCCTTGCCCAGCTGCGGCGCCTTGGCTGGGCCGGTGACCGGCTTGCGCAGCCAGGTGTGCAGACAGAACACCACACCAATGGTGCCTACCAGCAGCTTGACCGCGTTGTCCGACACCACCGACGCCATGAGCCACCCCACCAACACCCCCAGCAGCCCCGCCGGAATCAAAATGCGCAGCGTGGCCGCGCTGTAATCCCGCCGGTACAACCAGACGCTGACCACATCGGATGCCACAAAAATCGGCAACAACAGGGCCGCCGCCTGCACGGGCGACATGACCATGGACAACGCGGGCACACCGAGCGTGCCCACCGCAGGCAAGCCCCCTTTGGACAAGCCCACCAAAAAAGCCGCCAACCCGGCCACCCACCACCAGCTGTCGATGGCCATCACGCGGTACCCGCCAAGTTCACAACCCTGCCGGGGCACGCACACAGGGCCAGGACCCCTGACCTGGTAGCAAGAATGGCGAGGAACTCGGTAGGCGGCATAGGGGCACTCGAAAAGGAGCGTGGTGCATGTAAGGGCTCAGGCACCGTGGCGCCAGCGCATCAGTGTACTTTTGCCAAATAGGCTTTCGATCAGATCCACTGCCAACTCGGCGGTTTGGTTGCGCACGTCCAGCGCGGGGTTCAGCTCCACCACATCCAAACTGCCCAACAAACCGGTGTCAGCAATCATTTCCATGCAGAGCTGTGCCTCCCGGTAGGTGGGACCACCGGGCACGGTGGTGCCCACCCCAGGGGCGATGGTGGGATCGAGGAAATCCACATCAAAACTGACGTGCAGGTGGGTGTTAGGGGCCATGTCGGCAAGGGCGCGCTCCATGGTGCTGCGCATGCCCACCTCGTCGATGTGGCGCATGTCGAACACCTCCAGTCCCTGTTCGTGGACCCAGCGTTTTTCGCCTGGGTCCACGCTGCGGATGCCGATTTGGCGGATCTCGCTGGGGGCCAGCGCGGGCCCAGGGCCTCCCAGCTTGGTTAGGGCTGCGGGCCCATGGCCCAACAGACAGGCCACGGGCATGCCGTGCACGTTGCCGCTGGGAGTCAGCACCGGGGTGTTGCAGTCGGCGTGGGCGTCGAGCCACAACACCCGCAGGGGTTGGCTGCGTTGCCGGCAATGCTGGGCCACCGCCGCGATGGAGCCCACAGCCAGGCTGTGGTCGCCACCCAGCAGCAGGGGCAGATGGCCTTGGGTCAGCGCAGCAAGCACCGCCGCGTGGACCGCGCGGTTCCAGGCGACCACCTCGCCCAGGTGCCGGTGGCCATCGATCGGTGCTTGCCAGGGGTTGGCCGGGCCCGCCAGGTTGCCCGCGTCGTGTACCACCAGACCACGGGCCTCCAAGGCTTGTTGCAGCCCCGCCACCCGCAGGGCCTCTGGACCCATGGACGCACCCCGGGTCCCAGCACCCACGTCGGTGGGGGCGCCAATCAGGGTGGCATATGTGGGGTGCGGCATGGTGCGGGCCTTTCAAGCGGGGCGATGGCCACAACTCTACAATCAAACCCCACACAACGCCCATGCAAGTCCCCGCCCCCCAACTCGCCACCCACCTGCAACGCGGCCTGAAACCGCTTTACACCCTGCACGGGGACGAGCCCCTGCTCCAGCAGGAGGCGGCGGACCAGTTGCGTGCGCATGCCCGCCAGCAGGGGTATACCGAGCGCACGGTGTTCACCGTGACGGGGGCCCACTTCGACTGGAGCGCTGTTTTGGCGGCAGGGGCTGAGCGCAGCTTGTTCGCCGACCGCCAATTGGTCGAGGTCCGCATCCCGTCGGGTAAACCGGGCAAAGATGGGTCGCAGGCCCTGCAAAGCCTGGCCGAGGCGGTATCAGGCCAAACCGATACCCTGACCTTGGTGTTGTTGCCGCGCTTGGATGGTGCCACCCAAAAAAGCGCATGGTTCACGGCTTTGGACGGCGCGGGTGTGTCGGTCCGGGTGGACCCCATCGAACGGGCCCAATTACCAACCTGGATCGCCCAACGCTTGCAACACCAAGGCCAGCGGGTGTCCGGCGGCGAAGAGGGGCAAAGGACCCTGGCCTTTGTGGCCGATCGCGTAGAAGGCAACCTGCTGGCCGCCCACCAGGAAATCCAGAAACTGGGTTTGTTGTACCCGACTGGGGAGTTGTCGTTCCAGCAAGTGGAGTCGGCGGTTTTGGATGTGGCCCGTTACGACCCGTTCAAATTGGCCGAAGCGGTGCTGGACGGCCAACCGGCCCGCGTGCAACGCATGCTGGATGGTTTGCACGCGGAAGGTGAGGCGGCGGTGCTGGTGCACTGGGCCTTGTCTGATGACATTCGCGCGTTGTGGCGCGTCAAACACGCGGTGCAGGCAGGGCGCCCCTTACCCATGGCCTTGCGCGAACAACGGGTATGGGGTGCGAAAGAAAAACGGTTTGAACGGGTGGTACCGCGCCTGTCTGTGGCGCAGGTCGATGGGTGGTTGCAAGACGCGCACCGCGTGGACGGTATCGTCAAAGGCCTCAAGGCAGAGGCTTGGCCATCGGATCCCTGGCAGGCTTTGCACCGCTTGGCCATGGGGGTGTGCCAGGCGGCCATGGGACGACCTTAAGCCACATTGTGTCGCGAGGCCGCCTGCCGAAAATCGCTGGGCGACAGCCCCGCGTGCTCGCGAAAAACGCGGCTGAAATGCGCGCTGCTGTTGAACCCCCAAGACAAGGCGATGTCTGTGATGTGGCGGTGGGCCAGTGTGGGGTTTTTGAGATCGCGCATACAGGCCTGCAAACGCCGGCGCAAGATGTAATGCGCCAAAGAATCTTCTTCGCCAGCAAACGCGTTGTGCAAGTGGCGTTTGCTGCAGTTCAAGGCCAGGGCGATACCATCCAAGGTGAGATGGGGGTCGCGCAGGTGTTGACCGATGTGTTCGCGGATCCGGTCCTTGAACGCCTCCAGTTGGCTGGTGGCGGTGCCCCGGCCGGCCAGCTCTTGTAGCGACAGGCGCACCAGCTCCACGATCATGTTGCCCGCGCCACTGGCGGCCTCGGGTGCCATGCTGGGCAGCTCCTGGAAGGTGCTGCGCATGGCCTCCAAAGCCACCCTTGAGATGCCGTGGCTGCCACCCACGTGCCGGCCCATCAGCGCATCCAGGCGCAAACCCCGCTCGGTGAGCTGTTCTTTGGGCAGCATCACGATCAGGTGCTCGGCCCGCTCGGGGTTGGCCACCTCGTAGCTGCCGGTGGTGTCGTAAATGGCCCAGCCACCAGGCTGCACCCATGCTTGGCGGCCGTGTTGCTCGACCGCCGCGGTGCCCTGCCACGGGGCCACAATTTTGAGGTAACTGGTGTCGCTGGCTTTGGCCAACCGGGGGGTGCGCACCACCCGGTGCCGGTTCGCTTCGAGTTTGGTCATGACCACGTCGCCAGCCCTGGAAGCACTCATGTGACCGTCAAAAACGGTGTCGCCATACAGGTCGGACTCCAGCCCGCCAAAGTGTTGCCAGACCCAGTCGCGCCAGAAATGCGCCCGCTCGCCTGGTGCGACCGTGTCGGTGCTCATCAGGATGATGGGGGCGGGGCTGGCAGGAAGGGGCATCCGGCCATTATCCAAGGGGGCCTTTGGACTTGTGCAGCGTGGGGATACAGGGATAACCCTAGGCGTTTTGCACCCACAGGCAAGCAAACTGTGCACGTTGGATCAAGCGCCGGAGGTGGTGATTTTTTAAGATCCAAACGATACCGTCACACCACAACAGGAGACACACCATGCCCCATCCCAACCGCCGACTTGTCCTCAAAAGTGCCGCCGCTGTGGTGGGCACTGCCACGGTTGCCCCTCAACTGTGGGCCCAGTCTGGCCCTGTGAGGGTGGGGTATGCAATGGCCCGCACCGGGCCTTGGACCGGTGGTGCCCAGGTCAGCCAAGAACCCAACTACCTGCTGTGGGCCGAGCAACAAAACGCTGCGGGCGGCTTGGACGTCAAGGGTGTGAAACGCCCCATCGAGCTCATCAGCTACGACGACCGCAGCGACGTGGAAACCTGCGTGCGCACCTACGAAAAACTGATGGGCAGCGACAAGGTGGATTTGGTGTTGCCTCCCTGGGGCAGCAACGCCAACTTCGCCGTGGCCCCTCTGGCCAACCGCTACCAGTACCCCTTCCTGGCCCCCACCGCCTTGTCCAAGCGCTTGGTGGACCTGAAGCTGCCCTACTTTTTCCTGCTGTTGCAACAGCCAGCCCCGATGGTGGGCGCGTTGGTAGAGATGCTCAAAGCCCAAGGCGCCAAGACCCTGGCCTGCATCTACGTGGATGACCTGTTTGGCCTGGAGAACTACGCAGCACTGAAGGTGGCGTTGCAAGGCAGCGGCATCACCATGGTGGAAGACAAAAGTTACCCGGGTGGTGTCAAAGACCTGTCGCCGGTACTGCGGTCCATCAAGGACAAAAACCCAGACGCGTTTGTGGGCTTCACCTACCCACCCGACACCATCCTCGCCAGCAAGCAGGCGAAGGAGGTGGGCTTCAACCCCAAGTTTTTCTACGCGTCGGTGGGCACCGCTTTCCAGTTGTACAAAAACGTGATGACCCCGGCCGGGGCCGAAGGCGTGCTGGGCATGGGTTCTTGGAACGGCAAAACCAGCGCCGGTGCCAAGGCCTACTTTGACGCCCACACCAAAAAGTTCGGGGGCAAAGAACCTGACCGCTGGGCCAGTGGGGCCACCTGGGCGGGCCTGGAAATTTTGACCCGTGCGGTGAAACAAGCCGGCCTGGACCGCAAGGCCATACGGGACTTTGTGGCCAACAACACGCACAAAACCATTTTGGGCGACATACGCTTCAACGGCAGCGAAAACGTGGGCACACCGGGCACCGTGGGCCAGTGGCAAAAAGGCGAGTTCGAGGTGGTGTGGCCCAAGCAGCTGGCCACCGCCAGCCTGGTCCCCAACAAACCGGCCTGGTAAGCCTCCACCCCACCTGCGGCACACATGCACCGGTTCGACCGGGGTGCTGCCGCGCCTGTTTCTGACCTGGAACACGCCCACATGTCTTTTTCTGCCTGGATCGAACTGATCGCCTCCGGCCTCATCACGGGCGGGGTGTACGCCCTTGTGGCCCTGGGGTTGAACCTGCAGTACGGCCTGATGCGCAT
>JBEBBB010000290.1:0-6578 GCA_041158605.1 Pseudomonadota bacterium | reverse complement strand
GGAGGGTTTGGGTATACCGCTGTCACTGGTGCTGGCAATGGCTTGCCAGATCAGCACCAACATCACTAAGCCCAGCACCGGGGGTACCACCGCGAGCCAGAACCCTTTGAAGTCCCTGGACGGTTTTTTCGATACAACCGCAGTGCGGGGTACAGGTGCGGCTACTGCAGTGGTGGGTGGTGTGGACACGGCGGTGGGCGCCTTGGTGGGCGCTTCAAGTGGTGAGTGGAAAACAGCGGCAACCATGGTCAGGGTTCCTTTCAGGCTTTGACCTTGAACGAATCAGCGTACTTTTTGGGGTCTTTGCCGTCCCACACCACACCGTCAATGAACTTGCTGGTGCGCAGGTCCGACGCCGGCAATGGCGTTTTGGTCGCAGTTGCGGCCTGTTTGTAGATGTCAATGCGGTTGATCTGTTTGGCGATACCCAGGTAGTCTGGGTGGTCCTTGATCAAACCCCAGCGTTTGTGTTGGGTCAAAAACCACATGCCGTCGGACAGGTAGGGGTAGTTCACCTTGCCGTCGTTGTAGAACTTCATGTGGTCTGGGTCGTCCCAGGTTTTGCCCAAACCATTTTGGTAACGGCCCAAAATGCGTTGGTTGATCGCGTCCACACCGGTGTTCACGTAGGCCCGTTGGGCGATGGTTTCGGCCATCTTGTTTTTGTTGGACAAGCCCGCATCGATCCACTTGCCGGCCTCCAAGATGGCGGCTGTCACAGCCCTGGCGGTATTGGGGTACTTCTGCACAAACTCGGCCGTGGTGCCCAGCACCTTTTCGGGATGGTCTTTCCAGACCTCTTGGGTGGTGGCCGCGGTGATACCGATCCCGTCCAGGATGGCGCGGTGGTTCCAGGGTTCACCCACACAGAACCCGTCCATGTTGCCCACCCGCATGTTGGCCACCATCTGGGGCGGTGGCACGGTGATGACCTTGGCATCCTTCATGGGGTTGATGCCAGCGCTGGCCAGCCAGTAGTACAACCACATGGCGTGTGTGCCGGTGGGGAAGGTCTGCGCGAAGGTGTATTCGCGTTTTTCCGCGGTCATCAACTTGGCCAGGCTGGCCGCGTCCACCGCGCCTTTGTCGGCGAGTTTTTTGGACAGGGTGATGGCCTGGCCGTTGTGGTTCAGGTTCATCAAAACGGCCATGTCCTTTTTGGGGCCTGCCGTGCCCATGTGCACGCCGTAAATCAGGCCATACAACACGTGGGCAAAGTCCAGTTCACCGTTGACCAGTTTGTCGCGCACACCGGGCCAACTGGCCTCTTTGGTGGGCACAATTTTGACGCCGTATTTTTTGTCCAAACCCAGTTCGGCGGCCATGACCACGCTGGCGCAGTCGGTCAGTGGAATGAAGCCGATCTTCACCTCGGTTTTTTCCGGCGCGTCCGATCCGGCCGCCCAGACCCCGTGGTGCCCCAAACTCGCGAACAAGGCGGTGGTCGCTGCGCTGCCCCCAGCTTTCAGAAACCCACGGCGGGAGGCATGGCCCTCGGCTGCGGGTGTGTTGGCGGCGTTCGCGGGGGCGAGTTTGGATGGGTGTTCCATGGTGAGGGCTCCTGGCAAGTGCTAGCGGCTTAAAACAAAACGGCGCCCACCCCCGGTTCCGCTTGGTGCGGTTGGGAATGGACGCCGTTGTCCTGTGGCGGGGAACCACCGTTGGCTCCACCCGCGCTGAAACACTTTAAGCAGTAAACATGCCAGTCCTTGGTTTTCTCTGTTGCGCTTGGGTACACCGTTGCCCGTTGGGTCTGGGTCGGAACGCAGCCTGCTCTATTCCGGTGCATGGCACGGTTTCGGTGCGCGACCGGGCTCACCGGTCAGGTATGGGCAAAACCTCGGCCATGGTCAGTACCGCCTTCGCCACGTCGATCAGGCGCCGGTTCTGGTTCATTGCCATCTGGCGCATGGTTTTGTGGGCGTCTTCTTCTGTCAGCTGCCGGTGGGCCATCAACAAGCCTTTGGCCCGTTCGATCAGTTTGCGCTCGTTCAAGCTGGTTCTCACGTTTTCCAGCTCTTCGTTCACCGCTTGCAGCCGCCTAGCCTGGTCTTGCACCAGTGCCAGTATGGAGCGGTCCAATTGCGAACCGGGTGCTTGTGTGGGGGCGTCGGGCGGGTCGTCTGCCGCGGTGCTGAAAGCCGCTGCTGTTGCCCCGCTGCCTGGTGTGCCGCTTTGGGCCAGCTTCTCCAGCTCTGCCAGTTCTTTCAAGGCTTGGGCCATTTTGGCGGTAGACAGCTGCAACAGGCCTTGTGCCAGCGCCACTTCGACCTGCCGCATGTCATCCATGCGGTCGCTGCAAACCCCGAACCACACCAGGCCCATGGCCGGGTTCAGCGCGCCGCCCTGGGGTGCGGTACACAGCACCCGGCGCAAGCGTTCCAGGTCGGTCAGTGATTGAGACCGGCTGGCAGCGGCCCACAACGCTTTGGCTGGCTCGGGGGCGAAATCCAGGAAAACCTCCAGGCACCGCTCCTGGGAGTCGATCAGGTGCGCCAGACGTTGTTGTGAGGCCTGTTCCGCCACACCGCCGGCGTACATGGCGCTGCCCGTGGCCCGTTCTTGCCCCGCCAATTCCTTGCCCTGCATGAAGTTGAACAAGGCCACCAGGCGGCGTGAGACGTCTGGGTCTCCGGCTGTGTCGGCGGCCTCAAACACCACCGCCAGCAGGCCCGCCACCAGTCGCATGTACGCGCTGGTGGCCTGTGCCGCGTCCATGGCCTGGGCTGCAACGGTTTGCCGCAGCTCCGGCAGGCTCTCCAGCCCATGCAACACAAACGCGATCCGGTTGTACAGCCTCGCACCGTTGGCAGGCTGCAGGGGGTCCAGGTCTAGCCGTTCCAGGCACAGGCGCAGGTGTTGTTCCGACGCCGCTGTGGTCTGTATTTGCGCGCCCAATTCGGACATGGGGTGGTTGGCCTTCGCGCCGAGGTACAGGCTGCTCAGCCCACGCTCCCGTTGGAGGGCGTGTATCAGGTCCGCAGTGGCCATCACCAAATCACTGGTGATCACCAGTTGCTGCAGCCCAGCGGTTTCACAGCGCTTGGCTGCGATCAAAAAAGTAAGACCATTGCGCATGGGGGGTGTTGTCAGAAAGACCAGTTCCACCTGTTCAGCAACAACCGTGCCCCGCCAGCCGTTGCCTGGGTCGGCGCCGTTTTACACTCGCCCCATGCTGATTTTGGGTATTGAATCTTCTTGCGACGAAACAGGGGTGGCCCTGGTAGACGCTTCTGGCGTGGGTGTCCCCCGCTTGCTGGGCCACGCGCTGCACAGCCAAATCGAGATGCACCAGGCCTATGGTGGTGTGGTGCCCGAGCTGGCCAGCCGGGACCACATCCGACGCGTATTGCCCCTGACGGACCACGCCCTGGCCAGCGCCGGCCGGTCCTTGCAGGACGTTGATCTGGTGGCCTACACCCAAGGACCGGGTTTGGCTGGCGCCTTGTTGGTGGGGGCCGGTGTGGCCTGTGCCATGGCCACGGCTTTGGGCTTGCCCGCCATGGGCGTGCACCACCTGGAAGGCCACCTGTTGTCGCCTTTCCTCAGTGCCGACCCACCCGAGTTCCCCTTTGTCGCACTGCTCGTCTCAGGTGGGCACACCCAGCTGATGCGTGTGGATGGGGTGGGGCGGTACACCTTGTTGGGCGAAACGATAGACGATGCGGCCGGTGAGGCTTTTGACAAATCCGCCAAGGTGTTGGGATTGCCCTACCCAGGTGGGCCGGCATTGTCCCGTTTGGCCACCCAAGGCCGGCCTGACGCCTTCAAGTTGCCGCGGCCCTTGTTGCACAGCGGTGACCTGGACTTTTCTTTTGCAGGCTTAAAGACCGCGGTCTGGACCCAAGCGCGCAAGCTGGGTGCAGATCTCGAGGCCCATAAAGCCGATTTGGCGGCCAGCACCCAGGCCGCCATCGTGGAAGTGCTGGTGCGCAAGTCCATGGCAGCCTTGCGCCAAGCCCGTCTGCAGCGCCTGGTGGTGGCGGGTGGTGTGGGTGCCAACACCGCCTTGCGGGCCCAACTCAACCAGGCCTGTGCCATTGCCGGCGTGCGGGTCCATTACCCGGAGCTGCACCTGTGCACCGACAACGGCGCCATGATCGCACTGGCCGCTGGCATGCGGTGGCAGGCCGGTGACCGACCAGAGGGCGGGGCCAGCCGGTTCGATGTGCGCCCGCGCTGGCCCTTGGCTGACATCCAGCAACCCACCTGACCAACTGGTTCGGGATGGGGTGGTGTCACTTATGTGACACTACCGACTTTCTATTTCACAGGTAAAACATGAAAAAGCCTCTGATGGCCCGTTTCCAACGGGGTGTGGCCACGCTGTTGTGTGTGTGGCCTGGTTTGGCGGTGCTCGCACAGCCGGCAACAACCAGTAAAACCCCCATGGCTGAGCCCTTCCGGGTGGCGCTGATCGAAGGCCTGAGTGGGCCCTTGGCCAACACCGGTGAGGCGGTGTACCGCAACCTGGTCTGGGCCACCGAAAGGGTCAACGCCCGTGGTGGTTTGGCTTTGCCCGGTGGCAACCGCCCTTTGGTGATCGAACGCTTTGACAGCAAGGCCCAGACCGAAGAGTCGCTGGCAGCGTTGCGATCGGCTGTGGACCAGGGCATCACCGTGGTGGCCCAAGGCAACTCGTCGGCCGCAGCGTCGGCGCTGATCGACGCCATCAACAAGCACAACGGCCGGGAACCCCAGCGCCAGGTGCTGCTGCTGAACTATTCCGCGGTGGTGCCCGCGTTGACCAACGAGCAATGCAGCTACTGGCATTTCCGTTTCGACGCCCACGCCGACATGCGCATGGCCGCCTTGATGGGGGTGCTGCGCGAGGACACCAAGCTGCAGCGCATCTACCTCATCGGCCAAGATTACAGTTTTGGCCAGGCGGTGTTGCAGGAGGCCCGCCGGCAATTGGCCGACAAGCGCCCCGACGTGCGCATCGTGGGGGACGAACTGCACCCCATGGCCCGCGTCAAGGACTTTGCCCCCTATGTGGCCAAGATCAAGGCCAGTGGCGCACAGGCCGTGCTCACCGGTAATTGGGGCAACGACCTCACCTTGTTGGTCAAAGCGGCCCGCGAAGCCGGGTTTGACGGCACGTTCTACACCTTCTACGGCAACGCCCTGGGCGCGCCAGCTGCCATTGGTGATGCCGGCATCGGGAAGGTGTTGGCCGTGGCCGACTGGTTCCCCAACGTGCCCACCGCCGCATCGGCCACGTTTTACAAATCGTTCCGCGAGCGTTTTCCCAACCCGGCAGACGACTACGTGCACATGCGCATGCAGCTCATGGTCGAGGCTTTGGCCCAGGCCGTTGAACGGGCAGGGCGCTCCGGCAATGTGGCGGCTGTCTCTGTGGCCCGTGAGCTGGAGCGCGCCGATGTGACCCTGGCCGGACATCGTTTGCGCATGCGCGCGGCCGACCACCAGGCCCAACAAACCCTGCAGGTGGCGGTGATGGACCGCCAAGGTGCTCAGGGTGTGCCGTTTGATGTGGAGGGATCGGGTTACGGTTTCCGCGTGGTGCGGCAGGTGGCCGCAGCCGCAGCCGAACAGCCCCACCGCTGCGAGATGGCCCGGCCCTGATGGGGGGCGTTGGTGGTTTGTCAAGCCGGTCACCAGCGGGTTATAATGGGCGGCTGTCCACCAATGGTGGTGGTCGGTTCACGCCTGTGGCGGGTGTTTGGGGTTCGGAATTGAGGGTTTAGGCCCTGGTCCGTGCCCAGCCTGCCGCAGGACGCCAGTTCACTGAAAGTTACACATGATTTCTTCCGCCAACAAGGCTGCCGCCATCCAGGCCAACGCCCGTTCCGCCAACGACACCGGCAGCCCCGAAGTGCAAGTGGCCATCATGACCGCTCGCATCAACGAGCTGACCCCCCACTTTAAAACCCACGCCAAAGACCACCACGGTCGCCGTGGTCTGCTGCGTTTGGTGAGCCGCCGCCGCAAGCTGTTGGATTACCTCAAGGCCAAAGACGCCGACCGCTACCTCGCCCTGATCCAAAAACTGGGCCTGCGCAAGTAATTGCCGTCCTGTCGCTGAATTCAAAAACGCTTGGGTTGGTTCGCTGGCTCAGGCGTTTTTCGCTTTAACGTCCCGTTGGGGGCCGTGTTTCGGAGCGAAGCTGTGTCATTCCAGTTGGGTTGTGCCCCACAGCCCCACTGGAATGGCATCGTGTTCTGAAAGCGTTACCTCCAGGCCTGTCGCGCGGCCTTTTGCGCACACCCTTTCAGGAGTTTTTACATGAGCCTGTTCAACAAAGTCACTAAAACCTTCCAATGGGGCCAGCACACGGTCCGCATGGAAACCGGCGAAATCGCCCGCCAGTCCAGCGGCGCCGTGCTGCTCGATATGGACGGTACCGTGGTGTTGGCCACCGTGGTGGCCAAGTCCGAAGCCAAAGCCGGCCAGGATTTTTTCCCCCTGACCGTTGACTACCTCGAAAAAAGCTACGCCGCCGGCAAAATCCCCGGCAGCTTCTTCAAGCGCGAAGGCCGCCCCAGCGAGTTCGAAACGCTGACCAGCCGCCTGATCGATCGCCCCATCCGCCCCCTGTTCCCCGAAGGTTTCT
>JBEBBB010000289.1:0-4771 GCA_041158605.1 Pseudomonadota bacterium | reverse complement strand
GCCACACCATCGCCGCGCACGCCGCGCAGTTCCCGTTCGCTCAGCGCCAGCAGGTTGCGCCCCGCCAAATGGACCTCGCCGGACACCTGTGCCCCGGGTACCAGCCGCAGCAGGCTCAAGGCCGATACCGTTTTGCCTGAGCCCGATTCGCCCACCAAGGCCAGTTTTTCGCCAGCGTGCAGGACCAGATCGAGCCCATGCACCACGGGTGCGCCCCCAAAAGCGACTTGCAGCCCCCGCACGTTCAACAGCGGCGCGGCGCTCATGCGTCGGCCTTTCGGGGGTCCAGCGCGTCGCGCAGGGCGTCACCCATGAACGTGAGCAGCAGCAGGGTCACCACCAGCACCGCAAAGGTGGACAAGGAGATCCACCAGGCATCGATGTTGTTTTTGCCTTGGGCCAACAGCTCACCCAAAGACGGGGTGCCTGGTGGCACGCCCAAACCCAAAAAATCCAGAGAGGTGAGTGCCAAAATCGCGCCACTCATGCGGAAAGGCAAAAACGTGACCACCGGTGTCAGGCTGTTGGGCAGGATATGGCGCCAAATGATTTGCCCGTTGCTCAAGCCCATGGCACGGGCCGCACGCACGTAGTCGAGTTGGCGGTTGCGCAAAAACTCGGCCCGCACGTAGTCGCTCAATCCCATCCAGCCAAACAGGCTGAGCAACACCAGCAGCAGCAACACGCTGGGTGCAAACACCGCGCTGAAGATGATGAGCAGGTAAAGCTCGGGCATGGCCCCCCAAATTTCGATGAACCGCTGAAACGCCAGGTCGGTTTTGCCGCCATAAAAGCCCTGTACCGCGCCCGCCAACACCCCGAGCACCACACCAATGGCCGTTAAGGCCAAGGCAAACAACACACTTACGCGAAAGCCATACAACAGCTGGGCCAGCAAATCCCGCCCGCGGTCGTCGGTGCCCAGCCAGTTGTCGGTGGTGGGTGGCGATGGGTTGGGTGCCTGGGCAAAGTAGTTCAGGGTGCGGGGGCCATTGGGGTTGGTTGGGTACAGGGCCCAGTTGCCCCCCGTCGACAAACGCTCGCGGATAAAGGGGTCCAGGTAATCGGTGGGGGTGTCAAAGTCACCCCCAAACACGGTTTCGGGGTAGTCGGTCACCAATGGGGTGTACCACGCGCCTTGGTAGCGCACCAGCAAGGGTTTGTCGTTGGACAAAACCTCCGCCAGCAGGCTGGCCACCACCAAGGCCACAAACAGGCACAGGCTCACAAAGCCGAGACGGTTGCGCCGAAAGCGCAACCACGCGCGCCGCGAAGGGCTGAGGGACGTGGGTGTTGGTGGCATGTGGGGCTGGGCCATCAGTCGAACTTGACCCGTGGGTCCACCCAAACGTAGCAGAGATCGCTGACCAGTTTGGTGACCAAGCCTATGAGTGTGAACAAAAACAGGGTGCCCAGCACCACCGGGTAGTCGCGCCGTATCACACTCTCGTAACACACCACGCCCAGGCCATCAAGCGAGAACAGGGTTTCAACCAACAACGACCCCGAAAAAAACGCCCCCACAAAAGCCGCCGGAAAACCGGTCACGATGGGTATCAAGGCGTTGCGAAACACGTGTTTCCAAAGCACCTGCCGTTCGCTCAGGCCCTTGGCACGGGCGGTCAACACGTACTGTTTGCGGATCTCTTCGAGAAAAGCGTTTTTGGTCAGCATGGCGGTGACGGCAAAACTGCCCAGCACCATGGCCGTGACCGGCAAGGTGATGTGCCACAGGTAGTCCACCACACGGGCGCCCCACGACAATTCGTCCCAGTTGGCCGAGGTAAGGCCCCGCAAGGGAAACCACTGCAGCTGCCCGCCAAACACCACCAGCAGGGCCACCCCCAACACAAACCCGGGTATGGCGTAACCCACCAACACCAACAAGGTGGTGACCAGGTCAAAACGCGAACCAGCACGCACCGCTTTGGCCACCCCCAGGGGCACGGCCACCGCGTAGCTGATCAAAAAGGTCCACAACCCCAAGCTGATCGATACCGGCAATTTTTCCCACACCAGTTGCGACACCGCTTTGTTCTGGAAAAAACTGGTGCCCAGGTCAAACCGCGCAAACTGCCCCAGCATCTGCAAAAAACGCTCGTGGGCGGGTTTGTCAAAACCGTACAAGGCCTTGATTTGCTCCAGGCGCTTGGGGTCTACGCCCTGCCCGCCCCGGTAAACCGCCCCGCCCTCGGCCCCGGCACCCGCACCGGCCCGCGCCTCTGCCAGGTACTGTTCCACAGGCCCGCCCGGTACAAACTGGATCACCACAAAAGTGACCAGCAACACCCCCAACAGGGTGGGCACCATGAGCAGCAAACGTTTGAGGATGTAGACCCACATGGCGGCGATTATGGTTGCACCAGGGGTTGTGCAGGGCCTATCAGCCGAAACCGTGGCTGAGCCACCCCACCCACAAACACCGTTTCAAAAAACATGGCGTGGGGCCGCACCCACAAACCGGGGTCGGTGCCATACAAGGGGCGGTAAACCACCAGCGGCGCATGGGTTTCACTGTGGCGGCCCACACCAATCACCTCGTAGTCCTTGCCCTTGTAGTGGCGGTACAAACCCAAAGGGGTGGCGGGTAGAGGGGGTAAATCGGTCATGGTTGCTCCTTGCGCGCCCACCAGGTGTCGATGGCCCAGCCTTCACCGCTGGCATAGGGCGGCATTTCTGCAGGCCGCTCCAAGCGCCACGCGTTGTAGGCCATGCGGTGTGTGGGGGCCGACCACTGCGGTATCAACACGTGGCTGTGGCTGATCACCCTGTCGAGCGCCCGGCAAGCGGCCAAAAACGCTGGGCGGTTGGCCGCGTTGGACATGCGCGCGATCAGGGCATCCACAGCGGGGTTGGCCACGCCGGCAAAATTGCCCGAGTCTTCGGTTTTGGCCGCCACGCTGCCAAACAAATCGGCGTACTCCGCCCCGGGGTTGTGGGTGCCTTGAAAGGCCATGGAGACCAGATCGAAGTCAAAAGTGCGCAAGCGCTGTTGGTACAGCGCAAAGTCCACCGGGCGGTAGTTCAGCGTTACACCCAGCTTGGTGAGGTTGCGCGCCCATGGGGTGACCACCCGGGCACCCCCTTCGTTGCTGTCCAGGTACTCCAGCACCAGGGCTTGGCCTTGGGCGTTGCGCAACTGGCCGTTTTGAACCGTCCAGCCGGCCTCGCGCAACAGGGCTTGTGCCCGGCGCAAATTGGCCCGCAAAGAGCTGTCGCCATCGGTCCGGGGGGCTTGGTACACGCCCCCAAACACCGCAGGTGGGACTTGGGCACGCCAGGGCTGCAGCAAGGCCAACTCATCGGTACCTGGCATACCCGAAGGTGAACAATCGGTGTTGCCAAACAAGCCTTGTACCCGCTGGTAAGCACCATAAAACAGCTGGCGGTTCATCCACTCGTAGTCCATGGCCAAACCCAGGGCCTCGCGCACACGGCTGTCTTGCAACAAGGGCCGGCGGGTGTTGAGCACGTAACTCTGGAAACCCGTGGGCAGGCGGTGTTTGAACTCGCCCTTGACCAGTTCACCGGTGTCGAACTTGCGGCCGTACACGCGGCGGGCCCAATCACCCGCTGAAAAAAACCGCATCAAATCGAACTCGCCGGCTTTGAGCGCTTCCAGCTTGGCGGTGTTGTCTTTGTAGATTTTGACCAACACACGGTCAAAATTGGCGGTACCACGGCGCACCGGCAGGTCACGCGCCCAGTATTGGGGGTCTCGGACATAGGTGATGTCTTTGCCAAACCGCACCGGCCCGATGCGGTAAGGGCCACTGCCGATGGGGGTGTCCATCACCACCTGGTCAAAGGTTTTGCGCTGGCCGGTTTTGGGGTCGGTCTCGTTGCCCCAGGCACGGCTGAACACGGGCAAACCGCCCACCGTGAGAGGCAACTCGCGGTTGGGCTGGCGAAACCGGTAACGCACGGTGCGGTCGTTGAGCACATCCAAGCCGGCCACGTCCGCCAATATGGTTTTGTAGGCGGGTGATGTGTGGGGGCCCATCAGGGTGTCAAAACTGTGCTTCACATCGGCGGCGAGCACCGGGTCACCGTTGTGAAACCGCGCCTCAGGCCGCAACTTGAAGGTGACCGACAAACCATCGGGCGCGGCCTGCACGTCTTCGGCCAAAAGCCCATACGCGGCCCCACTTTCATCGGCTGCGCCGGTCAGCAGGGTGTCAAATACCAGATCCGACAGGTAGGCGGGTGCGCTACCCCGCAACGTGAAGGGGTTGTACTTGTCAAACGTGGACACCCGCAGGTTGCTGACCAGCCTGAGCTCGCCACCCTTGGGGGCCTGTGGGTTCACGTACGCAAAATGGGTGAAGCCGGGGGGGTATTTCAACTCGCCCCACAAAGCGTAGCCATGGGCAGCCCACACCACCTGGGTGCACAGCGCCACACACAGGCCCAACACCCATGGCAACCACCGACAGGGCAGTGCCAGCGGGGGGGAATGGGTGGGGACTGCACACATGCGACAATTCTGCAGGATTTTTACTGGAGTCTTGTCTCATGGGTTTTCTGGCTGGCAAAAAACTGTTGATCACTGGCGTGTTGTCCAACCGCTCCATCGCCTACGGCATCGCCAAGGCCTGCCACGCGCAAGGCGCTGAGTTGGCGTTCAGCTACGTGGGTGAGCGTTTCAAAGACCGCATCACCGAATTCGCCGCCGATTTCAACTCCCAACTCGTGTTCGACTGCGACGTGGGTGACGATGCCCAGATCGAGAAGCTGTTCCAAGACCTTTCGGCCCACTGGCCCACTTTTG
>JBEBBB010000288.1:0-6140 GCA_041158605.1 Pseudomonadota bacterium | reverse complement strand
GAGGCCCTGCGCCAACAGGGTCTGCTGGACAACACCCTGTTGGTGTTCACCAGCGACAACGGGGGCGAGCGTTTTTCCGACAACTGGCCGCTGGTCGGCGGCAAAATGGACCTGACCGAAGGGGGGATCCGCGTGCCTTGGATCGCCCACTGGCCAGCGGTGATCGCCCCAGGCCAGACCACCACGCAACACTGCCTGACCATGGACTGGTCGGCCACCATGCTGGCGGCGGCTGGGGTGGCAGCTGACCCGGCTTACCCCTTGGACGGCGTGTCGCTGCTGCCCGTGCTGCACAACCCGCAACAGGTGTTTGAGCGGCCCCTGCACTGGCGCATGAACCACCGGGGCCAACGGGCCTACCGCCACGGCGATTGGAAATACCTGCGGGTGGACGGCAACGACTACCTGTTCAACATACCCGCCGACGCGCGCGAGCGGGCCAACCTGGGGCCGAAAGACCCCTCGCGTCTGGACGCCATGCGCCGGGCCTGGGAACAATGGAACGCCACCATGCCGCCCATCCCCGATGACGCCACGGTAAGCTTGGGCTATTCGTACAAAGACATGCCCCAGCGCTGAGCGACAATCCCGGGATGAGCCGCCTGCACCGCTTGTTGCCGTTTTTGAATTGGCCCCGCCCCCAGGGGGATGTGCTCAAGGGCGAGGCCCTAGCGGGTTTGACCGTGGGCCTGATGGTCATCCCACAGGGGGTGGCTTATGCCGCATTGGCAGGTATGCCGCTGGTCACCGGCATCTACGCGTCCATGTTGCCGGCCTTGGTGGCGGTGTTGTTCAGCTCATCGGTGCGGCTGTCGGTAGGCCCCACCGCACTGACCTGTTTGTTGATCAGCGCGGCCCTGAACGGCTTGGCCACACCCGGCAGTGCCGACTGGGTGAACCTGGCGGTCTGGCTGGCGGTGCTCAGCGGGTTGCTCCAAATCGCGTTGGGCTTTATGCGGTTTGGCTGGTTACTCAACCTGGTCAACGCCCCCGTGCTGATGGCGTTTACACAAGCCGCGGCTTTTTTGATCATCGGGTCTCAAGCGGCCGCGTTAACAGGCTGGACCGGGTTCGCTGCGGACGCTTGGCCCGGCATCCACTGGCCCTCCCTGGCGTTTGGCTCAGGCAGTCTGGTCTTGTTGATGCTGGCCCGCCGCTGGCGACCGGCTTTTCCCTCGGTGTTGTTGATCGTTCTGGCCAGCGCGGGCCTGTCTTACATGTGGGGGTTTGAGGCCCTGGGCGGGCGTGTGGTGGGCCCGTTGCCCTCAGGCTTGCCCACCCCCTACTGGCCCACCTGGCCCACTGCCGAGGCGTGGGGGCAACTGGTCTTGCCCACACTGGTGATCACGCTGGTGAGCTTTTTGGAAACCGCGTCCAGCGCCAAGGTCGACAACGAGCGCCAAGGCACCCGCTGGAACCAGGACCAGGACCTGATCGGCCAAGGCCTGGGCAAACTCGCAGCGGCTTTGTCCGGGGCGTTTCCCACCAGCTCGTCGTTTTCCCGATCGGCCTTGAACCTCTACGCCGGGGCCCGCACCGGCTGGGCCACCGTGTTTGCCGTGGTGGTGGTATTGGTGTCGCTGCTGGTGTTCACCCCCGTGCTGCGCTACGTGCCACAACCGGTGTTGGCCGCGATTGTGGTGGTGGCGGTGCTGGGCCTGATCAAACCCCGTGAGCTGCCCCGCTTGTGGCGCATTTCAAGGGTAGAGGCCACCATCGCGCTGCTGACCTTTGGCATCACCCTGGCCACCGCCCCCCAGCTGTATTGGGGGGTGTTGGCGGGGGTGTTGATGTCGCTCAGCCACTTTTTGTACCAACGTTTGCACCCCCGCATCATCGAAGTGGGTTTGCACGCCGACGGTCGGCTGCGGGACCGCCACCTGTGGCAGTTGCCCCCCATCGCGGCGCACACCTACGCCCTGCGCATGGACGCGGCGCTGGACTTTGGCTCGGCCAACGCCCTGGAGCGCGCCGTGGGGGACCACCTGTCTGCCCACCCCGACACGCGCCAGGTGGTGTGGTTGGCCCAGCCCGTGAACAGCATCGACGCCACCGGCGTGGACACGTTCATCCGTTTGCGGCAGACCCTGTCTGCACAAGGGCGGCGGCTGGTGGTGGTGGGCCTCAAGCTGCCGGTGGAGCGGGTGTTGCAGGCGGCCGGTGAATTGCGGGCAGGTGACCCCCACGTGGTGCTGTACGCGACCGAAAACGAGGCCTTCGCCGACCTGAAAACCACAGCCCATCAGGCCGAGACGATCCACCCTTCCAGCGGGTCGAACGGCGGCAAACCGTAACAAGGGTGACCGGCCTGGTGTTGTTGCCAGGCCCAGGTGGCCTGGACCATGCACAGCACCGCGTCCAGGGCATCACCTTTGGCGTCGGCCACCAAAGCACCATGCAGGGCGTGGCCCAAGCGCAGCCGCAAACCCAGGCGGGTGCTCCCCGCTTCCAACGCGGCCAACAGGTCTTTGCGGGCGATCAAACGGTCGGGCGTTTGTTTGGCCTTGTCGTCGCTTTTGTAGGACCGGCGCCCCAAGACCTCACGGGCCAGCAAACCGGGGTAGGCCTCCAGGGCCACACGGTGCGGGTCGCCGGCGGCCAGGCCGGGCAGGCAGGCGCCCGCCGCCCGCAACAGCGGCACGCCCGCGTGCATCATAAAAGCCACGGGGGGGTTGACCCACTTCATGCTGGGGCTGGAGCCGGCGGGCCCATCGGTGGCCCGGTGGGCGAACTTGGCCCCCACCGGGCGCGCGTCACAAAAGGCGGCGAAACGCTGGCGCAGGGTGTTGCGGTCCAGGCTGGCGTAGTGGTCCATGCAGGCCGCCCAGTCGCTTGGCCAAGCCAGGGCCTCTACCAGGGGGCGGGGCAAGCCGAACGGCAGGTCAAATCCGCCCACCCATGGGCCGGGCTGCTGCAGCTGCGTGGCCCAAGCGGCCAACGTGGAGAAGGTCAGGAGGTGCTGCAGGCGCACCCCACCAGTGACCACCTCGCCCACGGCCAGGGTGATGGGTTTGGAACGGCTGGGCGCGCTGGTGAAATCGCAGCCCCAGATCTGGGGTGTGCCCTGTGTGGCGCTCAAACCCGGCCGATGATGCTGGCGGTGGCCATCAACTCTTCGAGCAGGGCCAATGAGACTTTGCCCGATACGCTGTAGGGGTCGAACTCGGGCTTTTCAGAGTACTTCAGGACGATGGAGGTGTTGAGCTTGCTCAAGTTGACCTGGCCCATGGTCCAGCCACCAAAACGGCGCTCGGTGATTTCTTCGTAGTGCAACAACTCCACATCTTGGTGCCGCTCGTCGGCGATGATCTGGTTGTACAAGGCGTTCACCGCACCCCGACCCCCTTCAATGGCTTGCAGGAACACCCCGCCGCCGTAACACAAGATGCCGGTGATGCCGTTGTTCAGGTTGTGTTGCCGCGACGCGGACAAAATGGCGTGGATGGCGTCGTTGTTGTCCGGCTTGACCGCGCGGCTCACGTACAAAAGGCGGACCAGCATGTTATGAGCTCCGTGGGATCAGGGACAAAAACTCGCGGCGCAGGTTGGGGTCTTTGAGGAACACACCGCGCATGA
Organism: Pseudomonadota bacterium; assembly: GCA_041158605.1. GTDB lineage: Bacteria > Pseudomonadota > Gammaproteobacteria > Burkholderiales > Burkholderiaceae_C > JBEBBB01. The sequence goes on along the minus strand of JBEBBB010000288.1, from coordinate 2,564 downwards.
CCGAGTTGATCATTTTGCTGTCCATGTCCTTCACACCCCGCCAGGCCATGCAGTAGTGGGTGGCTTCCATCACGATGGCCAAACCATCGGGCTGGGTTTTTTCCTGAATCAGGTCGGCCAGTTGCACCACGGCCTCTTCCTGGATTTGGGGCCGACCCATGATCCATTCTGCCAACCGGGCGTATTTGCTCAAACCGATCACGTTGGTGTGCTCGTTGGGCATGATGCCGATCCACACCCGACCGATCACCGGGCAAAAGTGGTGGCTGCACGCGCTGCGCACGGTGATGGGCCCCACGATCATGAGCTCGTTCAGGTGCTCGGCATTGGGGAACTCGGTGATGGTGGGGCCTTTGACGTAACGCCCGGCAAAGGCCTCTTTCAGGTACATCTTGGCCACACGGCGAGCGGTGTCACCGGTGTTGTGGTCGTTGTCGGTGTCGATGACCATGCTGTCAAGCACGCCCTGCATTTTGGCGGTGACTTCGTCCAGCAACTTGTCCAATTCGCCGGGCTGTATGAACTCGGCGATGTTGTCGTTGGAGTGAAAACGTTTGCGGGCGGCTTGGATGCGCTCACGGATCTTGACGGACACAGGTGTGCCCTCGTCGGGTGCGGCGGTAGGGGTCATGTCGGTGTCGGCCTTCATCAGCATACACACATGCTACCACCCGCCCGACACCCCCACGCGGGTGGGGTTTTCAATAGCGATGGCCGGTGAGAAACAACAGCACCCGCATGGTGGCAAACGCAACCCGGTCGAGCACGCGCTGGTGCCACGGCCGGGCCAAGTAGGTGGCGGCGTCCACACGCTGGCCAGCGGTGCACAACAAATGGTCCAAGCGCTGCCACAGCTGGTGGGCCCAGACCGGGTCGGTAGACACCACATTGGCTTCTCGGGCCAGCAGCAAACTCAGGGGGTCGAGGTTGGTGGACCCAACGGTGGCCCACCGGCTGTCAACCACCGCCACCTTGGCGTGTAGGGCACTGGGGGCGTACTCATGGATCTCCACACCCGCCTTGAGCAAGCCGGCATACACGGGCCGGGCGGCGTGGTACTGAAAAAAGGTTTCGTAACGCCCTTGCAACAAGAGCCGCACACGGACGCCCCGGCGCACCGCGTGCTCCAGCGCCCGCCGCAAACGCCTGCCAGGTATGAAGTACGCATTGGCAATCACCAACTCTTGCCGCGCCGTACCGATGGCCCGGAGGTAGGCCCGCTCGATGTCGTGACGGTGGCGCACGTTGTCGCGCCACAACAAGGCCGTGCGGCCCCGGCGGGACACGGTGGGCATGACCGAACGGGGCAAGGGCCAGGTACCCCTCAACACGTCCCAGGCGTCTCGAAATGAACGCCGCCGGGCCATGCCCACGGCCACCACACGCCACCAAAGCAGCTCCATCTGGCGTTGCATATCCAGCACCAAAGGACCGCGCACCTGAACGGCAAAATCCAGGCGGGGGGCCTCCAGTGGGCCGAGTGCGAGATCATCTTGGTCGTCGATCAAGTTGATCCCCCCACAAAACCCGGTGTGCCCATCCACCACACACAGCTTGCGGTGCAGGCGGCGCCAGCGGCTGGGTATGAGCAACCCCAACCGCCCCAGTGGTGCAAACACCTGGTGGTGCACCCCTGCCGCGTCAAACCGCTGGGCCCACACCGAAGGCAAGTTACCGGTCCCCACACCGTCAACCAGCAAGCGGACCTCGACTCCCCTGGCCGCAGCTCTGACCAAGGCATCGGCCACCTGGGCCGCCTGCCCAGAAAAGGTACAAATGTAGGTTTCCACGTGCACCAGGGTGTGGGCGCGATCGATGGCCTGGGCCATGGCGGGGAACAAGGCCGCCCCCCCTTCCAGCAGGTCCAGCTGGTGGCCAGGTCGCCATCCCCCTTTGTAAGCCATGCGCCGGCTCACCCCAGTCGCCACTCGGTGATGAGGGGCAGGTGGTCGGACATCCGCGCCCACGCCCGGCCATGGGGCACGTGCGCAGACAGCGCCTGAAGGCCACGGGCATACACCCGGTCCAGGTGCCACAGCGGCAACCGGGATGGGTAGGTGGCCAAGCGGATACCCTCAAAGGTGGTCAAACCCAAAGCCGCCATGGGCTGGTGGAGGCGTACCCCCCAATCGTTGAAGTCACCCGCCACCACCAAGGGGGCTGAAGGTGGCACCTCCCGCTGCAAAAACAGGCCCAAACGCTGCACCTGTCGCTCGCGGCTGGCGTGTATCAGCCCCAGATGCACCACCACCACGTGCACCGTGGTGCCCTGAAAAACCACCTGGGTGTGCAACAAACCCCGCTGCTCAAAACGGTGGTCCGATACGTCGTGGTGCCCAACCCCCACCACGGGCCAACGGCTGAGCAGGGCGTTGCCATGTTCACCGTGCCGGGTCACGGCGTTGGTGCGGTAGATCGCCTCGTACCCATCGGGAGCCAGGTAGGTGGCCTGTTCCGCCTGGGGCCACCGGCTGAACCGGGCCGCCATTTGCCGGTTGAAGCGCCGCACCTCTTGCAAACACACGATATCGGCATCAAGCTGCTCCACCGCGTGCAGCAGGTTG
>JBEBBB010000287.1:0-5439 GCA_041158605.1 Pseudomonadota bacterium | reverse complement strand
GGTTTGGCCGCCGAGTTGGCAGCCCGCTTGGGCGACATGCTGGAGGACGAAACCTTGTACCGCGACGCCGACCAGGCCGCCACCAATACACCAGGTCAATTGCCCGAAGGTCTGAAGGCCTTTGCGCGCGACGGTTTGCAGCGCCTCTTGGCCGACCCCATGGCCCTGGGTTGTGCCCTGGGCGAGGTCATGACCGAGCCCAAACCCAAGGTGTGGTTCGAGGAGCCCGGTGAACCATGGGTACCCGCGCCAGTGGTGTTGGACCGCCGGACCCGCATGATGTACGACGCCCACCACGTCTTCATCAATGGCGAGGCCTACCGGGCTGCGGGGCGCGATGCCACCCTGATGCGCGCCTTGTCCGACCAGCGTACCCTACCGGCCAGCGCCGTGCGGCGGGCCAGCGCTGGTGCACAGGCCTTGTTGGCCGATTGGTACGCTGCGGGTTGGCTGCACACCCCAAAAGGTGCCGCATGACGCATCCGGTTTGGCCCGAAGGGCGGTTTGACGGGCACCAAGCCTTGCAAGACGCGTTGTTGGCCAGCTTGGCTGTCTGGCAAGGCGGGCCCCACACCGCTTGGTGGTGCAGCCCCGATTGGGCGGGTTGGCCGTTGGACCATCCCCGTGTGCTGGAGGGTTTGCAAACGTGGATGTTGGCTGGGGGATCCTTGCGCCTGTTGGCTCGCGATTACACGCTGATCGCTGCCCAGCACCCCCGATTCGTCAATTGGCGTGTTCAATGGGCCCACCGCATAGACGCCAAAAGCGTGGGCCGTTCCAGCCGCGAGGCCTGCCCCCACATGGTGTGGAGCGCCCAGGGCGGCTGGGAGGTGCTGGCCGCCGAGCGGGGGGTGCTGGTCAGCAGCCGTTCACCCCAGGCGGTGGTCGCTTGGCAAGAGCGCTTTCAAGGCTTGTGGGAGCGCGCCACACCAGCTTTTCCCAGCAGCACCTTGGGCCTGTAAGGTGCCGGAAAGTTGGGTGTTGTGTAAACAATTGTCATTTTTTTGACTTTCCAGGGTTAACCCTCGGTTTTTCGCGTATGATTCGCGCCGAACTGGTGCACAGCAAAAATCGAAAGTGGTGCACAGGTTTCACCCCTGACTATCCATCGGGATGGCGTCTGGGGGTGTCCATCTGATGGTCCCGATTTTTATTTATTACCGAACATGAACAAGTCTCTCGTGATGGCCGCTTTGGTCGCCGCTGTTGCCCTGGCCGCCTGTGGCAAAAAAGAAGAAGCCGCTCCTGCTGCAGCTCCCGCTCCCGCTGCTGCACCTGCTGCCGAAGCCCCCGCTGCTGCTCCCGCCGCCGCCCCCGCTGCTGACGCTGCTGCTGCCCCCGCAGCCGCTCCTGCTGCAGCTCCTGCCGCTGAGCAAAAGCCCGAAGAGAAAAAGTGATCGGTTTTTAACCGGCCACAAAAAAACCCGCGTTTACCGCGGGTTTTTTTTCGACGGCACTTTTCCGCTTATTTCAGCTCGTCGGCAAGCAGGGACAGGATTTTGCCGGCGTCGGCAGTGGCATCCGGTTGACCTTGGGCGTTTTGCACCGACACCGCGCTTTGGTTGCCAGTGGCCTTGACCAACACGCGGTAGCGCACCGGGGTGGCTTCTTTGGGTTTGGATGTGCCAAACAGGCGCCCAAAAAAGCCCGGTTTGGCGGCCGCTGCGGTGTTGGCGTCAGGGGCCACATAACGCACAAAATACACGCCTTGGCTGCGGTCGCGGTCTTCCACAGTGAAGCCGGTGCGGTCCAGGGCCAGGCCCACGCGGCGCCAGGCGCGGTCAAAGTCTTCTTCCACCTGCACGTTTTGTTGCGCACCGGTGCCCACCAGGCGCGATTTGGGTTGAGAGGCACCGCTGGCCAACAAAGCCTTGGATTGCTCTTCGGTAACCCCCAGTTTCACCATCATGCGCCGCAGAAACTCGGCTTCAAGGTCGGTGTCTGTGGGCCGGGGTTGCCACATGGTTTGGTCTTTTTTCTCGTTCGAGTAGACCTCGATCATGCCGCGGTGGCTGATGAAAATCTCGGTGCCGCCGTTGGCGTTGCGCTCCATGCGGGTGCGGAACTTGTCGCGTTCGCCCGTGGAGTACAGGTTGTCTAAGAACTTGCCCAGGGTTTGGCGGATGATGTCTTGCGGCAGCTTGGCGCGGTTTTCGGCCCAGTCGGTTTCCATCAGGCCCAGGTTTTGTTGGTCCACGGTCAAAAAGAAGCCACTCTCTTGCCAGAAGTCGCGCACAGGGCCCCAGAGCTTGTCGGGGGCCCGGTCCACCACCAGCCAGCGCTGGGTGCCCGCGCGTTCGATGCGCACGTCACCGACCTGCGACGCGGCGGTGGGCACGGACTTGGCGGGCTGGCTGATTTGGTAACCGCTGGCGGTGACCACACTACCGGGCACCACGTAGCGGGACTCGCGGCTGAGCTGGGTCAGGTCTGGCGGGATTTCAAGCGAGTTGGTGCGGGTGGCACTTTTGTAATCGACCTTGTCCTCTTCCAGCATGGCACAGCCACTGGCCAAACTGGCGGCCAAAGCCAGAGCACCCCAGCGGATGGGGGTGGAGTGGGGAGCCGAGCCCATCAAAGGGGCGGTGTGAACGGTGCGGGGTTGCGTCATGGGTGAACCAAAAGGTGGGGGCGTGGGGCGTTCAGAGCAGCAGGTGGGCTGCTTTGAGCGCCGACTCGACGGTGGCTTCGTTGGCCTTGGCCAGTTCGGTCAGCGGCAGGCGCATGGCCGGTCCGCACAAGCCCATGCGGGCCATGGCCCATTTCACGGGGATGGGGTTGGCTTCAACAAACAGGTGTTTGTGCACGGGCAACAGGCGGAGCTGGATGGCCATGGCGGCTTTCACGTCGCCGGCCATGGCCGCCACGCACAGGTCGTGCATGAGGCGGGGCGCCACGTTGGCGGTGACGCTGATGTTGCCTTGGCCGCCGCAGAGCATCAGGGCCACGGCGGTGGGGTCGTCACCCGAGTACACGGCGAAGTCGGCCGGGGTTTCTTTGATCAACCACTGGGCGCGTTCGATGTTGCCCGTGGCCTCTTTGATGCCCACAATGCCAGGCACCTGGGTGAGGCGCAACACGGTGTCGTGGGCCATGTCGGCCACCGAGCGGCCGGGCACGTTGTACAGCACCATGGGCAGGTCGACCGCCTCGGCGATGGCGCGGAAGTGGCGGTACTGGCCCTCTTGGGTGGGCTTGTTGTAGTAGGGCACCACCTGCAAATGGCAATCGGCGCCCACTTTTTTGGCGTATTCGGTGAGTTCAATGGCCTCGGCGGTGGAATTGGCACCACAACCGGCCATGATGGGCACGCGCCCAGCGGCCTGTTCCACAGCCACTTTGATGATTTCGCGGTGTTCCTCGACGTTGACGGTGGGCGATTCGCCGGTGGTGCCCACCACACCGATGCAGTCGGTGCCTTCGGCCACATGCCAATCGATCAGTTTGCGCAGGGTGGGGTAATCCACGCTGCCGTCTTCGTGCATGGGGGTGACCAGCGCCACGATGCTGCCAGTGATCGGGTTCATAGGGGGTGTGGGTGTCCGGGTCGGAAAGTTGCTACAACGCACATTCTACCCAGCGGCGTGCAGGGTGTGGCGTGGGTTGGGGGTGCCGTCGGGGCGGCAGGCCACCACCCGCTGCACAAAGCGCTCTGGGTGGTTCAAAAAGCCGTCTTCGTAGGCGATGACGTGCAGGCCTTGGCACACCTGCAGCAGCTCGCCGGGCTGCAGCAAAAAGTCGGGGCGGGCCGGCCGCCCCACGGTGGCGTTGCCGTGGGCGAAGGTTTCGTACAGCAGCACGCCCCCGGGGGCCAGGCTGGCCAGGATGTGGGGCCACAGCGGGCGCCACAGGTAGTTGGTCACCACCACCGCGTCGAAGGTTCGGCCGGCCAGGGGCCAGGGGGCGTTTTCCAGGTCGGCTTGCACCGGGGTGACCATCGGGGCCAGATCGGCCAGGCCCGCCAAGGCCTCGGCGTTCTGGTCGACCGCGGTCACGTGGCAGCCTTGCCGGACCAGCCAGCGGGTGTGCCGGCCGTGCCCGCAGGCCAGGTCCAGCGCCCGGGCGTGTGCGGTACGGCTGGGTACCAGGTGGGTCCAGCGGCGCACCCAGTCTGAGGGTGGGGTGTCGGTGCTGTGCATCAAAAGCAGGGGCCGGGCGTTAAAAGCAGGCCCAGAGCCGGTCGGCCAGGTCCACCACAAAGCTGGGGTGCTGGTACAGGCGGAACACCGCCAAGCAGGCCACCACACCCAATGCCGGCAAAAGCCAGTGCCGCCAGTGCAGCCAGCGCAGCAGCGTTTTCACGCGGCCACCCCAGCGGGTTGCAGCGGGCGTTGGATGGGGGTTTCACGGACTGGCCAGTTCACCACACCCGCAAACACGCCCAAGCCGATGGCGATGTACCACACGATGTCGTAGCTGCCGGTGGCGTCGTACAGGTAGCCCCCCAACCACACCCCCATGAAGCTGCCCACCTGGTGGCTGAAAAACACAAAGCCCCCCAACATGGACAGGTGGGCCACCCCAAAAATCTGCGCCACGATGGCGTTGGTGGGCGGCACGGTAGACAACCACAGCAGGCCCATGGCGCAGGCGAACACGTACACACTGACCGGTGTGAGGGGCGCCAGCAGGAAGAGGGCAATGGCGACCGAGCGCGCCACGTAAATGAACGACAAGATGCGACGTTTGGCCAGGCGCTGGCCCAGTGCCCCGGCGGCGTAGGTGCCAAACACGTTGAACAGCCCGATCAGGGCCAGGGCCATGCTGGCCACCTGGGGCGACAAGCCGTTGTCTTTCAGGTAGCTGGGCATGTGCACCCCAATGAACACCACCTGGAAGCCGCACACAAAGTAACCCGCCATCAAGAGCTGGAAGCTGCGGTAACCAAAGGCCTCGCGCAGGGCCTGGGCGATGGATTGGTCGCGTTTGGGGGGCTGGCCGTTGGCGGCAAAACCGGGTTCGCGCAGGCCCAGTGCCAGGGGCATGACCAGCAACACCACCGCCGCCAGCACCAACAAGGCCGTTTGCCAGCCCAGGTTGGCGATCAAAAAGCCCTCTGCGGGCACCATCAGGAACTGGCCAAACGAGCCCGCCGCCGCCGACACGCCCATGGCCCACGAACGGCGCTCGGCCGGGATCTGGCGCCCGATCACGCCATAAATGACCGCGTAGGTGGTGCCCGCTTGTGCCGCGCCCAGCAGCACACCCGTGGTGAGTGTGAACGCCAGGGTGGTGGTGGACAAGGCCATGCCCGCCAGGCCCAGCGCGTACAACACCGCGCCGCCCAGCAGCACCTTGAAGCCCCCAAACCGGTCGGCCAGCATGCCGCCAAAAATGCCAAACACACCCCAAGCCAGGTTTTGTATCGCCAACGCGAATGAAAAGGTTTCGCGGGTCCAGCCCTGCGCCTGCGTGATGGGCTGCAGCCACAGGCCAAAG